>NZ_CAUVXG010000004.1:52009-64220 GCF_963555885.1 Protofrankia sp. Cr2 | reverse complement strand
AACGGGTCGACCAGGACCCGGCGCTCGGGTGAACCGACACCGACGATGACGTGGCCGGGCATGCCGATCGGGTATGCGGGGACGCAGAGCCGGTGGGCGACTTCCGTCCACACGATCGACAACAGGATCGGCAGGCCGTGCCGGCGGCGGAGCACCGAGGCGAGCAGGGACGCGTGCAGACTGTCGAAGTCGCCCGCGTCACCGTGGAAGCCGGCCCGGGTTCCCAGCGTCTCCCGCAGGATCTCGGCGGCGGTGCGCACGTCCAGCCCGGCGAGCGTTCGCCTGGCGGCGGGTCCGATCGGGGGTCCGGCGGCGGGTCCATCGCCCGTGGCGCTCACTTCGCTCGGCGTGATGCCCAGGAGGCCGCCGGCGTCGCCGGCGAGGACATCGAATCGGGCCAGTTCGCGTCCCGGGTCGAGCTCCGGTTCGACCTCCGCCGCGATCAGCATGCAGGCCAGGCCGATATCGACCGGATCCCGTCGGACGATGTCGGCGAACTGACGTCGTGTTCGGGCGCTCATCGTGGATTCGCCTCCGTCTGCCCAGTGCTTCGTACTGCGCTCTGTCCTGCGTCTTGTCCTGCGTCCTGCTCGGCACTCGGCACGGCACGCTCGTCCGTGGCCGGCCCGGCGGCTGATCTGCGGACCGGCCGCGGCGGAACCCGTCGACCTGCGACGAGATCATCTTCGGCGACCGTCACGATGGAACCGTCGCTGGTCCGTATCGTCAGACGTCGATCGGCCCAGGACAACAGGTGCCCGACGACGTCGGTCAGCGGCAACGGACCGGCGACCCGCCGGCGTACCGAGACTCTGGCGCCGGTGTCAGCAGGAGTGATACGGACGACATACACGACAAGCGAACGCCCTTGTTGTCGACACAGAACCGTTGAGGTCGATACTAGGGAGTCAGTCGCCCGTGAGCCGAGGAGGAACAACCGGTGACCTACGTCATCGCGGAGCCCTGCGTCGATGTCAAGGACAGGGCCTGCATCGAGGAGTGCCCGGTCGACTGCATCTACGAAGGCGGACGGATGCTCTACATCCAGCCTGACGAGTGCGTCGACTGCGGAGCGTGTGAGCCCGTCTGTCCGGTCGAAGCCATCTACTACGAGGACGACGTTCCGGATCAGTGGAAGGGCTTCACCGATACCAACGCCGTCTTCTTCGAGGAGCTCGGCTCGCCTGGCGGGGCGTCGAAGGTGGGTGCGCTCGACTTCGACCCGCCCAGCGTCGCCACGTTGGCGCCGCAGGGCGAGTCCTGACCGGGCCTCCAGGGCCTGCCGGAGCGTTCCGGCAGGCCCGCCACTCCCGGGTACGGTTGCCTGACTTCCCCTGGGATGCCCTTGCGCCGTTCGCGCACAAGGCCCGCGCACACCCGTACGGCATCGTCGACCTGTCGGTCGGCACGCCGGTGGACCCGACCCCGCTCGCGGTTCAGCATGCCCTTGCGGCGGCGGCGAACGCCCCTGGCTATCCGGCCACCGCCGGCACGCCTGAGTTGCGGGACGCAGCGGCGGGCTGGCTGGCACGCCGGCTCGGAGTGATCATCGAGCCGGCCGCCGTGCTGCCGGTGATCGGGACGAAGGAACTGGTCGCGCAGCTTCCGAGCCAACTCGGGCTCGGGCCGGGCGACCGGATCTGGATACCGACACCGGCGTACCCGACCTACCAGGTCGGTGCCCTGCTGGCTGGCTGCGAACCGGTGCTCGGTCCGGCGGACGGCGTGGCGCTGGTCTGGCTGAACACCCCGGCCAACCCGTCGGGCCGGGTGTTGACCGTGGACGAGATGCGGGCGGTCGTGGGCTGGGCCCGAGATCGTGGCATCGTGGTCGCCAGCGACGAGTGCTATATCGAGCTGGGCTGGGAAGCCCGGCCCGTCTCGGTGCTGCATCCCGATGTCTGCGGCGGTTCCCACGAGGGGCTGCTCGCCGTTCACTCGTTGTCCAAGCGGTCGAACCTCGCCGGCTACCGCGCCGGCTTCGTCACCGGAGATCCGAGGCTTGTCGCCGGATTGTTGGAGGTACGGCGGCACTGCGGGTCGATGGTCCCGACGCCGGTTCAGGCGGCCATGACCGCGGCGCTGGCCGACGACATGCACGTTGCCGAGCAGCGGGCGCGCTATGCCAACCGGCGCGCGGTGCTCGCCGCGGCGTTGGCTGTCGCCGGGTTCACCATCGAACACAGCGAGGCCGGGCTCTATCTGTGGGCGACCCGTGGGGAAGATGCGTGGGCGACGGTGGACGCCCTGTCAAGCGTGGGTGTGCTTGTCGCGCCCGGAGTGTTCTACGGCGAGGCTGGGCGCCATCACGTACGGATAGCGCTGACCGGGCCGGACGCTCAGGTCGCCACCGTCCCGGAGCGGATGGCGATGTTGCCACCGCCGCAGCAGGTCCACTCGCCGTCTGCGCAGCCGCCGCCGGTCAATCCACCACCTCCGGTCAACCCGCCGTCGCTGCTGTCCGCCGGATACCCCGGCGCCGGATACCCCGGTGGCGGGTACCAGACCGGCGCGCATCCGGTCGCGCCATTCCCGCAGGCCGGACCGTCGACCGGTGGCCAGCCCACGGCCGGAGGATGGCCGGACACCGCCTACCCGCAGGGAGGCCGGTACCAGGGTGGAGGCCCGGACCTCATCGTGGCTCCGGGGACGGCCCCGGCGCCGGCGGTGCCATGGCCGGACGACGACCGCGGTGCCCGCCCCAGCTTTCAGGTCACGACGGAGCCGCCGGACATCCGATGATCCACCGCTTGCCGGAGTCGGTGGGGCACGAGTGGTGCCTCGCCTCGTTAGGGTCGGAACCGTGAGTACCTCGGATGAGATCATGGACTCCGCGATAGACCCGGTCGTCGACCTGTTGTGGGACCGTCCCGACGCCACCGAGGCGCCGGACGGCCGCAGTGTCCACGATGTCGTGGTCGAGGCGATCAACCTGTTGGACGCAGGGAAAGCGCGGGTCGCGCACGTCACCGGCGACGGCGACACCGGCGGCGACGTCGTCGTGGACGAGCGGGCCAAACGTGCCATCCTGCTCGCCTTCCGGGTGCTGGCAATGGTCGAGTCCTGCGCCGGCGACTTCCGGTATCGCGACCGGGTGCCGCTCAAGACGTCCTTCGACGGGGTCCGCGTTGTGCCGGGCGCGATCGTCCGCTGGGGCGCGCACATCGAACCCGGCGCGATACTGATGCCGAGTTACACCAACATCGGCGGATATGTCGGTGCCGGCACGCTGGTCGACACCTGGGCGACGGTCGGTTCGTGTGCGCAGATCGGGCGTCGGGTGCACCTGTCCGGCGGGGTCGGCATCGGCGGGGTGCTGGAACCGCCGAACGCCAGGCCCGTGGTGGTCGAGGACGACGCGTTCATCGGCAGCCGCTGCATGGTGGTGGAGGGTGCCCGGGTACGCCGTGGGGCCAAGCTCGGCGCGGGTGCGATCCTGACCGCGTCCACGCACGTGTTCGACGCTGTCACCGGCGAGGAGTATCCCCGTGGGGAGATCCCGGCGCGGGCGGTGGCGGTGGGGTCGAGCCGGGTGAAGTCGTTTCCCGGTGGGGACTTCGCGATGCCGTGCGTCCTGGTGCTGCGCACGCTGGCCGAAGGCGAGATCCACGACAAGCTCGCGCTCAACGACGTCCTGAGGGAGCACGGCGTTGCTCCCTGAGCGATCCCCACTGGCGCACCAGGGACTACGGCCTCCGGGCGCACGGCTGGACCTCACCGTCCCGGCGGCGGAGCTGACCCGCGCCCTGGTCGACGTCCCGTCCGAGAGCGGATCCGAGGCCGCCCTGGCCGACCTGGTCGAAGAGGCGCTGGCGGACCTCGCCGGACTGCGGGTGGACCGCGATGGCGACGCCGTCGTCGCCCGCACCGACCTGGGCCGACCGACCCGGGTGCTGCTGGCCGGCCATCTCGACACCGTGCCGATCGCGGACAACGTACCGGCCCGAGCCGTGGACGGTCGGCTCTACGGTTGCGGAACGTCCGACATGAAGTCGGGGGTGGCCGTGATGCTGCGGTTGGCCGCCACCCTGCTCGACGGCATGGTTGACGGCCTGGTCGGCGGCACGGCTGGCGGCCTTGCGCACGACGTCACCTGGGTCTTCTATGACAACGAGGAGGTCGGCGCCGACCGCAACGGGCTACGCCGGCTTGCCGCGCGCCATCGGGACTGGCTGAACGCCGATCTCGCGGTGCTCCTGGAGCCGACATCGGGGGAGATCGAGGCGGGCTGTCAGGGCACCCTGCGGGTCGTGGCCACGCTGCGTGGACGTCGGGCGCACTCGGCGCGGGCGTGGCTCGGTGACAACGCGATCCATCGTGCCGCGCCGCTGCTGGAGCGCCTCGCCGCCTACCGGCCGCGGACGGTGACGATCGACGGCTGTACGTATCGCGAGGGCCTCAACGCCGTGCGGGTCGGCGGCGGAGTCGCCGGCAACGTCATCCCGGACGCCTGTGCGGTCACGGTTAACTATCGATTCGCTCCGGACCGTGATGTCCCCCAGGCGTTCGAGCATGTCCGCGACGTCCTCGACGGCTTCGCCCTTGAGCTGACCGACAGTGCTGCCGGCGCGCCACCCGGGCTCACCGCGCCGGCCGTGCGCGCGTTCGTGGCGGCCGCGGGGCGCGTGCCCGTGGCCAAATACGGCTGGACGGACGTGGCCCGTTTCGCCGCGCTCGGCATCCCCGCTCTCAACTTCGGCCCCGGTGATCCCAACCTTGCCCACACCCGCGACGAATACGTGGAGGCCGAACGGATCGGCGCGGCCGAGGACGTCCTGCGGCGCTACCTCACGACGCAAGAGCCGGATTAGCCGGATCAGCCGGATCAGCACATGCCGGGATGGCTGCTGACCTGCCCGGGATGTTTCGGATAACGCTCGCCGAACTCCTCCGCCGGTTACCCGAATGTGATCTTGAATGTAACGCTGGAACGTTATGTTACGGCTCGTGAGTACGCCCACCGACCCGGCCCAGCCAGACGTTCCTCCGGTCCCCGGCGCTGCCGGTCCCGGTCCCGGTCCAGGCAGGGACCGGCCGGCCCGGACCCGCCGACCCCCGGAGAGGCAACGCGGGCCCATCACCGTCCGCCGGGGGCTGGTCGAGGCGTCAACGACCGACCAGCATTTGCTGGACACCCGCGGTCCGACCGACTGGGTCCACGCCGACCCGTGGCGGGTGCTGCGGATCCAGAGTGAGTTCGTCGAGGGGTTCGGGCTGCTCGCGGAGTTGCCCCGAGCGGTGACGGTCTTCGGCTCGGCCCGTGTTTCCGTGGACGACCCCGACTACGCCCTGGGCGAACGGCTCGGTGCCGCGCTCGTCCGGGCCGGCTATGCGGTGATCACCGGTGGCGGTCCGGGGGCGATGGAAGCTGTCAACCGGGGCGCGCAGGAAGCCGGTGGTCTGTCTGTCGGCCTCGGTATCGAGCTCCCGTTCGAACAACGCCTCAACGACTGGGTCGATCTCGGGGTGACCTTCCGGTACTTCTTCGTCCGCAAGACCATGTTCGTCAAGTACGCCGAGGCATTTGTGATCATGCCTGGCGGGCTCGGCACGCTGGATGAGCTGTTCGAGGCCCTCACGCTCGTCCAGACCCGTCGGGTGACCCGTTTTCCGGTGGTGCTCATCGGGTCGCGGTACTGGGGGGGTCTGCTGGACTGGCTGCGTACCACCGTCGCGGGCGCCGGGCGCATCCTGTTGTCAGATCTTGATCTTGTTACCCTCACCGATGACGTGGACGAGGCTGTCCGCATCATCGTCGACAGTCACCGTCCGGGCGGCGGCGGTGCCAGCGGTACCAGCCAGTCGGGACCGGATACCGGTTGGCCGGCCGGCGAGCCCGCGTGAACATCTGCGTCTACTGCTCGTCGTCCGAGGCGATCGATCCCTCCTACATCGAGCTCGCCGCCGACGTCGGCACCGCGCTCGCCCGCCGCGGCCACGGCCTTGTCTCGGGCGCCGGCTCGATCTCGTGCATGGGCGCGGTCGCCCGCGCAGCGCGTGCCGGTGGTGCCTACACCGTGGGGGTGATCCCGCGGGCGCTGGCGGCGCTGGAGGTCACCGACGACGATGCGGACGAACTGATCGTCACCACGACGATGCGGGAGCGCAAGGGACTCCTGGAGATCCGGTCGGACGCATTCCTCGCGCTCCCCGGCGGCCTTGGCACCCTCGAGGAGTTGTTGGAGGTCTGGGTCGCGCGCTCCCTCGGGATGCACGCCAAGCCGGTCGTCGTCCTCGACCCCTCGGGCCTGTTCACCCACCTTCGGGCACAGGTGGCGGAGCTGGTTCGGCGGGGTTTCGTCCGACCGGCGGCCCGAGACGCGCTGGGCTGGGCGGACACGGTCGCGGCCGCGTTGGACCTGCTTGAGGCCGGGGTACGGCGGCCGGGCGGTATCGGTCCGAGCGCCGCCGAACAGCTCGAGGGGGAGTAGTCGGTGTGCCCGGGTCAGGCCAGTCCCCGGCGGGCGACAGCGAGATCCCGGGTACCGCGGATAGTCGCCACCATGTCCAGCACCTTGCGGGTCGCGGCGACCTGGTGGGCACGGAAGATCCTGGCACCGAGCCAGGCGCTGATCGCGGTTGCGGCGAGGGTCCCCTCAAGACGCTCGGTGACCGCCACATCGAGGGCCTCGCCGATGAAGTCCTTGTTCGACAGCGCGACGAGCACCGGCCATCCGGTTGCGGCGAGTTCGGGCAGCCGACGCGTCGCCGCCAGGGAATGCCGGCTGTTCTTGCCGAAGTCGTGGCCGGGATCGACGATGACGCCGTCCGGGCGCACTCCCAGCGCCACCGCGCGTTTCGCGAGCCCGGTCGTGGTGGCGATGATGTCGGCGACCACGTCGTCGTAGGCGATTCGGTGTGGGCGGGTGCGGGGCGGCAGGTGCCCGGCGTGGGTGCAGACCAGGCCCAAGCCATGCTCGGCGGCAACCTCGGCCAGGTGCGGGTCGGTGCCACCCCAGGCGTCGTTGAGCAGGTCGGCGCCTTCCCCCGCCACCACCGTGGCGACCTCGGCCCGCCAGGTGTCCACACTGATCGCGATGGCGGGGTGTTTCGATCGGACCAGCGCGACGAATCCGCCGATGCGCCGTAGCTCCTCGCCCGTATCGACGTCAGCGCCCGGCGCCGCCTTCACTCCGCCGATGTCGATGATCTGGGCGCCGTCGGCGACGGCACGGTCCACAGCGGCCAGTGCCTCCCTCTCGCCGTAGGTCGCGCCCCGATCGAAGAACGAGTCGGGTGTCCTGTTGATGATCGCCATGATGACCAGGTCGGACGGACCGAAGGTCGAGGCGCCGAGCCGGAGGTCAGCGGCGGCAACCGCATCCGCGATGTGCGCTGGGCCCACGGTCTGCTCCGTGCCTGCGGTGTGCTCGGCGCCCGCCGGATCAGCGGCGTGGGGCGTGTCGGCGTCCGTACTCATCGAAAGGGAGTTTAGAGCGCCCAGAGTGTCCCGCCGGGCCTCGCGCCGGGCGAAACCACAGCCGCGATCAGGCTGGCGGGGTGGCAGGTGCGGCGTAACGTTTCGGTACGTGCCACGATCGTGAGTGTGTTGCTCGCTGTCGAGATAGTGGTTGTCGCCGCCATCGTCTTCGCCGTCGCCGCCCTCGCGGTCGGAAGATTCGACCGGTTGTCGTCGGCTCCGCCGGATGCGGCTGGCCACGGTCTGCCTGCACCGGCCGTGTCTGCGGCTGACGTGAACGGTGTCCGGTTTGATATGGCGTTTCGGGGTTACCGGATGGCCGAGGTCGACGCGGTACTCGCGCGGCTCGCGGACGAGATCGCCTGGCGGGACGCTGAGCTGGCGCGGCGGGACGAGGAGATGGTCAGGCTCGCATCCTTCGCACATTTCGATCATCAGTCTCAGGGTCGGCGGAGCGCGGATCGCGACGACTGGGCTGGCCACGCCGACGCTGTCAGCCAGACGACTCCACCGGTGCCTGCGACGCTGCCGACTCGGGCAGAGCTGCCGGCCCCACCGTCGGCGTGACCGGCATCCGGGAGATGCCGGACGGTCTTTGGAAACGATGTGAATCTGGTGTTGTGGCAGGAGCATCAGATTCACATCGTTAAGAGCGCCCGGCAATAGGGGCGTGGATCAGGGAGCGGGGCTGGGGTGCGTGTATCGCGAGATGCGAGATGCGAGGAGGGAGGAGGGAGGCACCCTGGTTGTGGGTGTCGAGCGACGAGCCGGGGTACCCGTGCATCGCGAAGCGATGGCCGGGGAGCGATGAGGTGAGGTGTGTGCCCCAGCCCCGCGAGGCCGCGTCCCTGTTGCCGGGCGCTCCAAGCCGGCGAACCACTATGGGGGATCTTCATGTTGAGCGTCAGTCTGTTCCGGAGGCACCACCGCCCGGCAGCCGCCGCGGTGAACCGGCGCAAGCCCGGCACGCTTGTCGCGGCCGTCGAGGTGGACGCCGAACCGGACGCCGTGTTCGCGGCACTGACGGATTGGGAGCGTCAGAGCGAGTGGCTGCTGGCGACGACGGTGGTCCGTTGCCGTCAGGGTGGGATCGGTGTCGGCGGATGCATCGTCGCCCGCACCGGGATCGGTCCGTTGGCGATCGTCGACACGATGGAGATTGTCGAGTGGGAGCCGCCGTACCGCTGCCTGGTTCGCCATACCGGCCGGGTGGTGCGGGGAGGCGGAGCCTTCGTGGTGGTGCCGGTGCGCGCCGGGCGGTCGAGGCTTGTCTGGTCCGAAGAGTTGGACCTGCCGCTGGGGTGGTTCGGTCGCGCCGGGTTCGAGCTGCTGCGGCCGCTGCTCGCGGCTGCGTGGCGGGTGTCGTTGCGCCGCTTCGCCCGGGAAATGACGTCCAGCTGATGTCCGGCTGACTTCAGGCGCACGTCGAGGCCGGACCGCCGTGACGTCCTGACCATGGCTATTGGTCCGGATCGTGTCCGTGTTGGCCATCTGGAGGCTTATCGGGCGGTTCGCGAGTCCGTCAAGCTGTGTCTGTTGTGGCGCTGCGGGGTGACGTGTTTCGGTTCCCGGCCTGTTCTCCGGGATAATCGCCGGTGGTAGCAGGTCCGACGGCAGGAAGAGGTGCACCGATGGCGGCCATGAAGCCGCGGACGGGTGACGGTCCGCTCGAGGTCACCAAGGAGGGACGCAGCATTATCATGCGCGTTCCGCTCGAAGGGGGTGGCCGTCTCGTGGTGGAACTGTTGCCTGACGAGGCGAAGGACCTCGGGGACGCGCTGAAGTCGGCTGCCGGCTAGGCCCTAGGCCCTAGGCCCTAGGTCCTAGGCCTTAAGCAGGTGGCCGGCGTGTTCGACGTTCCGGTGGATTCCGGGCGGGCCGCCCTCCGCCCACCGACCGTGACGCGGTGGGCCGGTACGCCGTCGCAGGTCGGTGTGCCGGCCCGGGTTCTGCTGACGTCAACTCCTGCTGGGGCGTAGCCACCGTCGAGGCGCTCACCGCCAACGCAGAGGGTTGTCTGGTGCTCGCTGACGGGCTTGTCTACGCGGCCACTGCCGCGCCGACGGCCGGCACGTTCTCCTCTGACGACACACGCGGGTACCAGGGGCCTTCTGCGCGCGGTCCAGACGGCCGGTGAAGGACTGTGGCGGCCTGGCGGAGTAACCCCCCCCGTCGGGATGTCCGCACGCTGCTGGCGTGGTTCGGCGCTCAGCCGGCCGAAGGGTTTGCGATCATGGTTCGGCTCGCCCGCTTCGAGGTCGATGACCCCGAAGCGGGTGAGCGCTCACCCGACTGGTGACGACTTCGCGACAACCGCGACGACCAAGCCGTCACCGGCGGTCAGGAGCATCGGCGTCAGCCGGATGTCGTCCCGCACGGCGGTCGCGAGCTCCCGGGCCGCGACGGCCTCGGGATCGCGAGCGGCCAGGTCCGCGACCCGCCCACCGGCGAGCATGCCGGCGAACACCACGATCCCGCCCGGTCGCAGAAGGCGGAGGGCCTGGTTGAGGTAATCGGTGGCCTCACGCCGGTCCGCATCGCAGAAGACCAGGTCATAAGCACCGTCGGTGAGGCGGGGCAGGACGTCGAGGGCCCGGCCTGTTATCAGCCGGCTGCGGTTGGATGCCATTCCCGCGTCGGCATACGTGCGGCGCGCGAGCCGGAGATGTTCGGCCTCGACGTCAATGGTGGTGAGCGTTCCGTCCGGCCGCATACCTCGCAGGAGCCAGGTACCGGACACCCCTGTACCCGTTCCGATTTCGACGACGGTGCGGGCGGCGACACATGCGGCGAGAAAACGAAGGATGGACCCGGCACCCGGGCTGACGGGAACGATCCCGACCTCCTCGGCGCGTGCTCGGGCAGCCCTCAGCGGAGGGTCTTCCAGCAGGAAGCCCTCGGTGTATTCGGAGGCCGGATCGATGGCTCCGGTGGCTGTGTCGGGCATGACATGGGCAGCCTACGGGAACGCCCGCTGTGGATGGTGCGTTCGTCTGGTCAGCGCACCTCGTGTCGGGATGGATCGAGGGGAGATCAGCCGGTGTCCGCTGCGGGTTTTGCCGCGCCATGGCCGGCGCGTCGGGTACGTTCGTCGCGAACCGATCGAGAGGCGACCGTGACCGGACAGGACGCGCGCCTGGCGACGTTCGCGCCCGGACGGTCGGCTTCGTCCCGTCCGGTGTCCGATGGCGACGCCGGACGTGACGAAACCGTCGCCGTCGACGTCGCCGGGGTGGATCAGACCACGTGGGTGCCACCCACCTGGGAAGAGGTCGTCCGGGATCACGGTAATCGGGTGTATCGGCTCGCTTACCGGCTTACCGGTAACGCACATGATGCCGAGGACCTCACCCAGGACGTCTTCGTGCGGGTGTTCCGGTCGCTGGCCGATTACACGCCCGGCACCTTTGAGGGCTGGCTGCACCGGATCACTACAAACCTCTTCCTGGATCGGATGCGCCGCCAGCAGAAGATTCGGTTCGACGCGTTGCCGGACGACCCGGAACGCCTCGCCGGCCGCGAAGCGAGTCCCGAGGCTGTATATGCGGAGTCGCATCTCGATGCAGACATCGAAGGTGCGCTGGCAGCGCTCCCGCCCGATTTCCGGGCTGCGGTCGTGTTGTGCGACATCGAACAGTTGTCCTATGAGGAGATCGCGCAGACTCTCGGGGTGAAACTCGGGACCGTCCGCAGTCGGATCTCCCGGGGCCGCGCCATGCTGCGCCAAGCCCTCGCCGATCGGGCGCCGCGCACGTCGGTGACGACAGACGGGCCGGCAGAGTTCACAGCATCGGGCGCCGTGACGGCTGACGCCGTCCCAGCCGGTGGGGCCGTCCTGACCGTGTCGTCGACGTCGGACACGGTGGCCGGCCCGGTCGTGCCCGTGGCAGTCCCGGTCGTCCCGGTTGATGACGGTATGCCGTCGTCACGCCGATCGCACCGGATCACTCGGCGGACGCCGCCGACAGGCCTGCCGGCGGCGGCGAATGCTGGTGGTGGCACGTCGTCCGCACCGGAGGGGGAGGCGTGACCGGACATCTCGGTAAGCAGATCGCCCCACTGGTCGACGGGCAACTGGACCACGACGGTCGGGACCGTGCCTTGGCGCATGTCGCGTGCTGTTCGTCCTGTCAGCGGGAGGTCGCCCAGCTGCGCCATCTCAAGGCCCGGCTGGCGGGGCTCGGTGATCCGGCCCTTCCGGGGGGAGTGACGGAGCGGCTGCTGCGAATGGCAGTTCCCGCCGCATCCAGACCGGCTGGACCGGCGCGGAGGCGTCCGGCGTTCCTGGCCGTTCGCGTGGTCATCCGGACGGCCAGGCGTGGTCTTTTCGTCGGCGTCATCACCTCGGTGGTCCAGCCGGTCGTCCAGCGCCCTGTGCGGAGCGCCCATCCGCCGCACTCGGCGATGCAGACCCGGGCGACGGCGACCCGGGCGACGGCGACCCGGGCGACGGCAGGGCGGGTGGCTTCGCCAGCCAGGCTGGTTGATCTCGTTGGTGCTGCCGGCCCGAAGGGGCGCCGCGGGCCGGGCCCGACGACGCGCCTTGATCCGAGTCGGCCGGACACGGCGCCGCGCGCAGTCATCGCGTCCGGTGGTCGTCGGCTGGCGATCGGCCCGGCCAGCAGCTGGCGGGGACGCCGGAGCCGGACCAGACGTACCTTGGTGAGTTCGGTGGCTGTGATTGTTTTCGCTGTCGCGGGCGCTGCGCTCGGAGAGACACGTGCGCCTGACACGGTTCCGCAACCGTCGGGTCCCGTCGCGATCCCGGCGGCGCGGCCCAACGCCGTCTCC
>NZ_CAUVXG010000004.1:27733-51312 GCF_963555885.1 Protofrankia sp. Cr2 | reverse complement strand
GCAGGGACGAGTCTGCTCGGCGCCAATGCCGCTGGAACCGGTGCCGCTGATGTCGATGTCGCCGAAGCCGGGGTCGGCCGCCTGCCGCCGGTGATGGCTGCGGTGTTGCTGCCGGGTGGCCCGCGGCGCTAGGAGGCCGCTGAATAACGGCGTTCGATCCGGCCGACGGAGCCGGGGTACCCCGTGCATCGCGAAGCGATGGATGGGGAAGCGATGACGCCAGGCGGGATGCGGAGGGACGCGAGCCGGACAGGCGTTGTTCAGCGGCATCCTAGGGCCTGCCTGATGGATCGTCGCTCGCTTCGCCCCAGCCCGCTTGCTTCGCCCCCGCACAAACGGTTCGCGTCCGTGCGGGTCCCGGCTCCCGATGCCCGGAAGGCGTTCCAGCCGGGTTACCGCCGGCTGCCGCCGGGAGGTCGTACGGTAATAGATGTGTGATCGCAGTAGCGGGCGGCGGAGAGGCCCGAGGTCTCCCCGATGCCAACATGATCATGTTTGTGGATGTTTCGAGCCTGTGAGTACATCCGCTTGTTCCCTGATGCTGGAGGCGGAGGCGGAGGCGGATGGCCGTGAGCGGTGACGGCGAGGGCGAGGGCGAGGGCGGCATCCCATCTCGGGGTGAACCGGCGGACAACAACGGTCCGGTTGATCCGCCGACAAACCCATGGTGGGCTCGCCCGACTCCGACTCCGACCCCGACCCCGACCCCGACCCCGGCATCCGGTGTCCGGGGGCCTGAGGCCGATCTGCCGACCGATCTTTTTGTGCCCCTTGCGCACCATGCCGGGCCGCCCGTCATCAACGGCGCCGCCGTCGCCGTTGATGATGCAGTCGTTGATGATGCAGCCGTTGATGACGCGCGGGCCGTCGGGTGGGGAGTGTCCGCGCCGGTCGCATTCCGACCGGGTCGGTCGGTTCTCGTGGCGGCGATGCTGCTCGCCGGCCTGGTCGGTGGTGGCGCCGGCGGTGTGATCGGTGGTGTGATCGGTGCTCACACCGCGCGGACCGACGACCCACTCGTACCGACTACGGCCGGGCCGTCAGCCGGGCCGTCAGCCGGGCCGTCAGCCGGGGCGACCGGCGACGTTGCGGCCCCGGTCGAACGGGCCGTGCCGGTCTCCACCATTGCCGCACGTGCCCTGCCGTCGGTCGTCACAATCAATGTGACCAGTCCGATCCTGTCCGCCACCGGCTCCGGTGTGATCATCAGATCGGACGGCTACATACTGACGAACAACCACGTCATCGCGGGCGTTGCCGCCGGGGCACGCGTGTCGGTGACCTTGTACAAGGAGCTGCGGCAGGTCTCGGCTCAGATCATCGGGCGTGACCCCAAGACGGACCTCGCCGTGATCCGGATTCCGACTGCGAACCCGCTACCGGCCGCGACGTTGGGACGGTCCGGCACGCTCGTGGTCGGCGCACCCCTGGTGGCCATCGGCGCGCCGTTGGGACTGTCCGGAACAGTGACCACAGGTATCGTCAGCGCGCTCGACCGTAACCCGACGGTGCCGGTGGAGTCCGGCGGGGAGTCGGTCCTCATCGGTGCGATCCAGACCGACGCGGCCATCAATCCCGGAAACTCGGGCGGTGCTCTGGTGGACGGACGCGGCCAGGTCGTCGGCATCAACACCGCGATCGCGGCTGTGCCCGGGTCCCGGGCCAACCGCGGCGCGTCCGGGAACATCGGCGTCGGTTTCGCCATCCCGATCGACTACGCGAGGTCAGTGGCTGATGAGATCATCAGTACCGGTCGGGCCACGCATCCCGACGTCGGCGTGTCCACTGGGACGATCACGCCGGATGATGCGGCGGCGATCGGAACCTTGTCCGGCGTACTGATCCGTGGGGTGGAGTCGGGCGGGCCCGCGGACGCGGCCGGACTGCGTCCGGGAGACATCATTATCAAGGTCGACGGGACGGTCATCGGGAACACCAATGACCTGATCGCGGCAACCCGCGGCCATCGGATCGGTGACCGGATCACGCTCACATTCGAACGTGATCACACTGTCCATGATGTCGAGCTGACCCTCCAGGAGCAGCGCGATTGAGAGCGCCCGGGTAGCCGGGCAATCGGGTAGCCGGGTCGGTATGCCCGAGCGGACGGGCATCCGGGCCGGAGGTGTTCCGTTGATCGTAAGGGCGAGGTAGTCTGGGGCCGTGTTCAACGGTGTGGGCTGGGGCGAGGTCGCTGTACTGCTGCTGATCGGCCTTTTCGTGTTCGGCCCGGAACGGTTGCCGAACGCGGCCCGTGACGCCGGTCGGATGCTGCGTCAGTTCCGGCAGATGGCTGCCGGCATGCGCGAGGAGCTGCGCTCCGAGCTCGGTCCGGAGATCGCTGATCTCGACCTGAGCACCCTGAATCCCACGACGTTCGTCCGCAAGCACCTGTTCGAGGATGACGACCCGTTGCTTCCATCGTACCTTTCCAAGCGGACGTCGCTCGACAAGATGCTCTTCGATGACGACCTGGAGACGCCGTCCGTGCCCAGTGAGCCGGTTCGGCCCCGGCTCTCCTACGACGACGTGCCGGCCGGGTCCGCGGCGCTGGCCAAGCCGTCGTCGTTGACGAAATCCCCTGCTCTGACGAAGTCGCCCACCCTGATCAAGGCCACTTCGACCTCGGCCAAGGCTGCCCCGACAGACCGGGGTCAAGCGGCTGCCGTGGCGCCCGCAGCGAGCGGGGCGGTCAGCGCCGAGACGCCGTCGGTGGCGACACCCTTCGACACCGACGCGACCTGATACTTTCGCCACTCTGTTCGACCGATCTGTGGCCCGTGCCCATCTCGCATCAGCGCCCCGGGCCGGCCGGAGTAGCGCAGTAGTCCCTCAACGGTCCCGCACCCGGTCAGCCCGACCGGGGTCGTCAGCCTTGGCGGGTCGGGGTGAGGCCGAGGGATCGGCCAGCCAGCCCGCGTGAGCGGGATGACAGTCGTTCGGCCACTCCCCGCAGGATTTTCGAGGCTTCGCAGTCTGGATCCGCGGTCACCAGTGGGACGCCTGAGTCGCCGCCTTCGCGCAGCCGGACATCGATGGGTATCTGGGCCAACAGCGGGACGTCGTGTCCGAGCACGCGGGTCAGTCGCTCGGCCACGGCCGCGCCCCCACCGGAGCCGAAGACGTCCACGCGTTCGTCGCAGTGCGGGCAGGGCAGCCAGGCCATGTTCTCCACGACGCCGACGACGTTCTGTCGAGTCTGGACGGCGACCGTGCCGGCCCGCTCGGCGACCTCGGTGGCGGCAAGCTGAGGGGTGGTCACGATGAGAAGCTCGGAGGACGGCACAAGTTGCGCCAACGAGATCGCGATGTCGCCGGTGCCCGGTGGGAGGTCGAGCAGAAGGATGTCGAGATCCCCCCAGAACACATCCGAGAGGAACTGTTCCAGCGCCCGGTGGAGCATCGGCCCGCGCCAGGTGACCGGCTGGTTGCCGCGGGTGAACATGCCGGTGGAGATGACCTTCACGCCATGTGCCTGTGGGGGCATGATCATTTTTTCGACCTGGGTGGGCAGGCGGTCGACGCCGAGCATCCGGGGGATCGAGTGCCCGTAGATGTCGGCATCCAGCACACCGACCGCGAGGCCGGACCGGGCCATCGATGCGGCCAGGTTGACGGTCACCGACGACTTGCCGACGCCGCCCTTTCCGCTGGCTACGCCGTACACCCTGGTCAGGGAGCCGGGCTGCGCGAACGGAATCGCCCGGGTCCCCGTTCCGCCGCGCAGCTTCGTGTGCAGGGCGGTGCGCTGCTCGTCGCTCATGACCTCGAGGCGGACCTGTACGGCCCGCACACCCGGTACCGCGGTGACAGCGCGCTGGACTCGATTGGTGATCTCGTCGCGCATCGGGCAGCCGGAGACGGTCAGTAGCACTACGATGTCCACGGTGTCGTCGGTGACGCGGACCGAGTCGACCATGTCCAGTTCGGTGATGGGCCGCCCGATTTCAGGGTCGAGCACCGTTGCGAGAGCTGCCTGGATCGCGTCCGCGCTAGGCCGGGAAGCAGACAAGAGAGAACCTCGACCAGTCGGGGTGGTGCGTGAGGCTCGCGCCGTCACGCCTGCACCCCCACCATAGCCGCCAGACCCGCTCGAACGCGTCCGGCGAAGACGGAAGCTGATCCCCCAGCCCCGCGACGCCACGTCCCCTATTGCCGGGCGCTCCAAGGTCCGGCGCTCGACTGACGGCCGCCCGGCGGTGCACCGTCGGGATGTGGCAACCTGCCCGTCAACCCACGGTAGCCCGGTGGTTCTCGACTGCGGCTATCATCGTTCGGAATGTCGATCGTCTGACATCATCAGCGAGCTCGCTCGCGGACCTGTACGGGCGACGTAATCTGATCCACGTGACGGTTGACGAGCGGACAGCGGAGCAGGAATCGCTGATAGACCCGCGATCACTGTGGGCATGGCGCCAGTTCCTGCGGGCTCACTCGTATGTCATCCGGCAGCTGGAAAGCGACCTCGAGGCCGAACACCACCTGCCGCTGGCGTCCTTTGATGTGCTGGTCCAGTTGTCCGAGGCGCCGGACGGTGCCCTGCGCATGAACGAGCTGGCGGAGGCGGTCCTGCTGTCCCGCAGCGGCCTGACGCGGCTGGTCGACCGGCTGGAACGTGACGGTCTGGTCGCGCGACGGTCGTGTCCGTCCGACGCCCGGGGAACCCTTGCGACTCTGACCCCCGAAGGCCGCAAGCGGCTGCGGGCGGCATCCCGGACCCATCTCGCCGGGGTGTCGAAGCATGTCACCAGCCACTTCAGCCCGGACGAACTCGACGTGCTCGCCAACCTGCTGGGCCGCCTCGATCCCCGCGTGTCCACGCCGCCGCCCGGCGGTGGATGCGGTCAGGGCGTCTGAGGGCTCCAGGAGGCCACCGGCCCCGAGTGCGGTGCCGGCGGGCGTGCCACTGCCGATGCCGGCGGGGCCGATGCCGGCGGGGCCGATGCGGTCAGCGGTTGGGCACCGTGCGCCTCGGCGATGAGCACCTCGTACGCGTGTCCGCTCGTCGTCTCTGAGCCGAGCAGCTGGGGTTTGCTCGGGCCGTGGAAGTCGCTTGCGCCGGTGACGACCAGTCCCAGGTCGGTGGCGAGCCGGCGAAGCCTGGCGCGCGCCTGCGGCGGGTGGTCGGGATGGTCCACCTCAAGGCCACGGAGACCCGCCCGCGTCATGGCTGCGATCACATCCGGGCCGATGGTCGGACCGCGCGTGCTCGCGTACGGGTGGGCCAGCACGCTGACACCGCCCGCCTCGCGAACCAGCCGTATTGCATCCAGGGCGTCGGGTTCGTCCTTGCCCACCCAGTAGCGGCCGCCAGCGCCGATCCAGGCGGGTGTGAACGCGGCCTGGAGGGAGTTCACGAGTCCGGCGTTGACGAGCGCCTCGGCCACATGCGGGCGTCCGATCACACCGTCGGCCTGGGCGGCCACCTGTTCCCAGCGCACGGGGTGGCCATCGGCGGCCAGCTTTTCCACCATTCGGCGGGCGCGGGTGACCCGGTCGTCGCGTAGTCGGGCCCGGACGGCTGCGAACACCGGTTCGGTGGCGTCGAACAGGTAGGCGAGCAGGTGCAGGCTTACCCAGCGGCCGTACTCGACCCGGATTCCGCAGGAGATCTCCGCACCCGGGAGCAGGGTGAGCCCGGTCGGCAGGATGCAGGCGGCCTCGGCCAGACCCGATGTGGTGTCGTGGTCGGTCAACGCGACGACGGTCAGGCCGGCAGCGGCGGCGAGGTGGACGACCTCGGTGGGGCTGCACAGCCCGTCCGATGCCGTCGAATGCGCATGAAGATCGATCAGTCCCGCCGTCGTCACCGGGTACACGCCCGGAGCGGCTCTCTGTCGCTGGATTGGTCGCACACAGTGCACCCCGCTTTCTCCGCCCACCCGGTCCCGCCGTTGGACCCGCTTCCGGTCTGGCGTCCACGGTCGGCCACCGCTGTTGACCACGATAGCCGCGGGCCGCCGTCCTGCGTTTCTCCCCACTTGTGGCTGTGACGGCCTTTCGGACCTGGGTGCCGGCCGGCTAACGTCCCGGTGTTGTGAGCATTCCTGGTGGATGTGCCCGGACGCGGGCGGCGACCCGACGTGGCTTTCTCGCGGGCGGTGCCGTGTTGCTGGCCGCGGCGGGCTGCTCCGATGGCGGATCCCCCGGCCCTGGCGCCACCCCGCGTCCGACGCTGGCGTCCGCGACCCCGGTTCCCGGTGTCGGCGACGGCGTGTTCGGCCTCGGGGTCGCCAGCGGCGACCCGCTGCCCGACGGGGTGATCCTCTGGACGCGGCTGGTGGCGCAACCCTCCGCCGGCGTGCCTCTTCCCGACCGCGACATCCCGGTTGACTGGCAGATCGCCACCGATGACCGGTTCACCGAGATTGTGGCGGTGGGGACGCAGAACGCCGTCCCGGGGCTGGCGCACTCCGTGCATGTCGACGTCCGCGGTCTGCAACCGGCCCGGGTGTACTTCTACCGGTTCCGCGCCGGCACGGTGCGCAGCCCGGTCGGCCGGACCCGCACCGCACCGGCCGCCGGCGCCGCCGCGTCGGCGCTGAGCTTCGCGCTGGCCAGCTGCCAGGATTATCAGAACGGCTACTGGCCGGCGTACGCTGCGATCGCAGCCGATGATCTCGACCTCGTCGTCCACGTCGGCGACTACATCTACGAGTACGACCCGAAGAGCAGGTTCCCCGACCGCCGCCACACCGCCCCGGCCACGCCCGGTCTCGGGCAGCTGCGGACCCTCGATGACTACCGGGCGCGTTACGCCCAGTACAAGGCCGACCCGCAGCTGCAGGCCGCGCATGCGGCTGCGGCGTGGGTGGTCACCTGGGACGACCACGAAACCGAGAATAACTATGCCGGGCTGACCGACGAGTCGGCCGACACCGGTGACAAGCACCAGGACCCGGCGACCTTCGCCCGGCAGCGGGCCGCGGCCTACCAGGCCTACTACGAGCACATGCCAATCCGTGTCAGTTATTCGCCCGGATCGCCGGACCTGCGCCTCTACCGCCGGTTCGCCTTCGGCGACCTGCTCACCCTCAACGTGATGGACACCCGCCAGTACCGGACGCCGCAGCCGGGACGCATCCCGACCGACATCGGTCCGGCCACCCTGGGAGCGAGCAACACGACCGGGACCATGGCCGGTGCCGAGCAGGAGAAGTGGCTGATCGACGGCTTGAGCGCGTCGCGTACCCGGTGGAACGTGATCGCTCAGCAGACGATGCTGGCCCAGCTGCACGCCCAGTTCACCCCGGGCAGTGGTGACGTGCTCGCGAACCTTGACCAGAGCGACGGCTATGTGCCCTACCGGACCCGACTGCTGGCAGCCGTACGGGACACCCGGGTGACCAACCCGGTGGTGCTGTCGGGGGACATCCACAGCGCCTGGGTGAACGACCTACGGGTCGACTTCGACCGGCCCGACACCCCGATCGTGGGCACCGAGTTCGTCTCGACCTCCATCAGTTCGGGGTTCTTCCTGCCCAGCGAGGAGTTCGTCCGGGCGAACAACCGGCTGCTCAACCCGCACGTGCGGTACTTCCGCGGTGACCGGCGCGGGTATACCCGCATCCGGGTCTCACCAGCGCGGTGCACGGCCGACATGCGGATCGTCGAGACCATCGACCGCCGGGATGCGCCGGTCAGCACGGATGCCACCTGGGTGGTCGAGGCCGGGCGGCCCGGCGCCCAGGCCAGGTGAGGGCACGTCGCTATCCGGGGGAGGCGAGCAGGCGCAGCGCGCCGGGCCGCACGACGATCTCGACCGGCAGGTCCGCGATCGGGTCACCGTCGGCATAGAGCTGAAACGGACGGTCGGCGTCCACCCGGATCCGGCTGGCCCGCGCCACCTCGACGTGCGGGGAATCCACATGCCGGCCGGAGAACACCTTCGGGAAGGTCGAGAGAAACGTGATCTTTCCGCACCGCGACAGCAACACGATGTCGAGCAGGCCGTCGTCGGGCTTCGCCGCTGGCGCGAGGCGCATCCCGCCGCCGTAGTAGGCCGAGTTCGCCGCCGCCACCGTCCAGCCGATCATTTCGCGCGGCGCGCCGCCGTCGATCTCCACGGCGAACCGGACGGGTTTCCACCCGGCGGCCGCGCGCAGTGCCCCATAGGTGTAGACCTGCTGGCCGCGAACGAACCGGGCACGATTGGCGATCACCTGGACGTCCGAGTCGAAGCCGACACTGGCAATGCCGAGGTAGGCCCGGCCGTTCGCCTCGGCTAGGTCGATCCGCCGTTCGGTGCCGCTGGCCAGCGCGGTGGCGGCGATCACCGGTTGCCGGGCGGCGCCCATCCCGCGCAGGAAGTCGTTGCCGCGCCCGCCGGGCAGCACAGCCAGTAGCCCGCCACGGCGCGCCACGGTCTCGGCGACCCGGCCGGCGAGACCGTCCCCGCCGAGCGCGACCGCGACCCGACCGTCTGCGACGGCCTCTTCGGCCAGTTCTGAGGCATGATCGATATTTCTGGTCAGTTCGACCCGCACGTCGCCGGCCCAGCGTTCCAGGGCCGCGCGGACGTCCGGCAGAGCACGGGCGCCGCGGCCACCGCCGGCGTGCGGGTTCACGATGAGCAGTAGCCGTTGACGGTCCACCTCGGCTGCAGGCGGAATGGTTGCCAGCGGCTCTGTCACGGCTGTCGGAGTCATCGCTTTCGGCGTCACGGCTTTCGGCGTCATGGCTGTCGGCCCTTCTCGCATCCGTGGCGGTGGCGGTGGCGGGAGCTGAGCTTACGAGACCCTCCAGCCACGCCGCTCACAGATGGACGCTATCGGCGCCGAACAGCAGGCACGAGGCAATCATCTGGGCGTTACGCAGGTCCCGGACGACGAGATGTTCCAGCAGCAGTGTCGCCGCATCCGCCGGCCAGAGCACTACCCACAGCCACACGCCGCAGGCCTCACCCACGAACGCGGCCCGGTCGGGCGGGCACACGACCGGCCACAGCGCGGTCGGATGCCCGGCGGCCTCGATCTTCTCCTCGGGTCTGCCACCGATGCGCTCGGGATCTGTACCGGACAGTCCGGCCAGCCGGGCCCCGAGGCCGATCCCCGGAGCCTCAGCGACGATGACGAGCTCTGCCGGCCCGCCGAGAGGGGACGGACCGCCCGCGGCGAACGCGGTCGCCTGCGGCCCGGTGCGGTCGTCGCCGGCCCACGAGACTCCGCTGGCGAACCAGTGCACGGGCATCGGCCACGGGACCCAGACCGGCGCTGTGGCCGTATGCGCGAGAAAAAGCAGCACCTGCTCCCGGGATGACGCCGCGACCCGGTAGGGAGCGACATCCCCGTGTTCGTCGCAGCGCCACTGGCTGCTCCACAGATCCGGTGGCTGCACCCTTCGTAGGCATCGGGGGCAGGCAGGTGGACTCGTCACCGGGTGACTCCCCGGCGATGCGCACCGCTTCCTGACAGTTTCACCGGCCCAATGCTTCCCTTTGGTGACGTTGGCCAAACCTGTTTGGGATAAACCCCACGATGACCGGCAAGGCGGGCATCAGGGAATTTTTCCCTGCCCATGGTGGCACGGGCCCCCGTCGGCCGTTCGGGAGTGTCGCGCGTGGCGTCACCCGTGTCCGGGTGTTGTGGACGAAGGTGGAGGAGTGGCATCCATGAGCACGGTCGAGCCGTTCTGGGTCGCGGGTCGGCCGGTAACGGGTTCAGCGACTTTCCCGGTGCGCTGCCCCTGGGACGATCACTTGATCGCCATGGTCGCGCAGCCGGATCAGGCACAGGTGGACACGGCCGTGGCGGCGGCAGCGGCTGCTGTGGACGCCATGATGGCCATGCCGGCCCACGGCCGGGCCGCCGCGCTCGCCCACGTCGCGGGCCGCATCGCCGAACGCGGCGAGGAGCTGGCCGCCCTGATTACGGCCGAGAGCGGCAAGCCGTTGACCTGGGCCCGGGTTGAGGTAGCCCGGGCGACTTCAACGTTCCGGTGGGGCGCGGAGGAAGCCCGGCGTTGGTCGGGAGAGCTGCAGCGACTCGACACCGACCCGGCGGGGGCGGGCCGCGTCGCGATGGTCCGGCGCTTCCCCCACGGGCCCGTGCTGGGGATCACACCGTTCAACTTCCCGCTGAATCTGGTCGCGCACAAGGTCGCACCCGCATTGGCGGTCGGTGCGCCCATCATCATCAAGCCCGCGCCGAAGACGCCGTTGTCGTGCCTGCTGCTCGCTGAACTACTCGCCGAGACCGACTTGCCCGACGGCGCGTGGTCGGTGCTCACCGTGCCGAACGAGGCCATGCCCGAACTGGTCGCGGACGTGCGGCTACCGGTCGTGTCCTTCACCGGTTCGGCCGCGGTGGGCTGGTCGATCAGGGATGCGGTGCCGCGCAAGCACGTCATACTCGAGCTCGGTGGCAACGCGGCGGTGCTGGTGGCCGCGGACTGGTCCGCCACGGCGGACCTGCGCTGGGCTGCGGGCCGGATCGCGACGTTCTCGAACTATCAGGCAGGCCAGTCCTGCATCGCCGTGCAGCGGGTGTATGCGCAGCGCGCCGTGTACGAGGAGCTGCTGGCCGAGGTGATGGCCGCGGTCTCCCGCCTGTACACCGGCGACCCGGCCGACGAGGCGACCGAGGTGGGGCCTCTGATCGACCTGGCCGCGGCCGAACGGGTCGAACGGTGGATCAGTGAGGCGGTGGCGGCGGGCGCGACGGTGGTCCTCGGCGGCAAGCGGGACGGCACGACGATGGCGCCGACCGTGCTGCGCGGCGTTCCCCCCGACGCCCGCCTGGCCCGGGAGGAGGTGTTCGGGCCGGTGCTGGTCATCGAACCGGTCGACAGCCTGGACGAAGGTCTGGCCCGGATCAACGACAGCCCGTACGGCCTGCAGGCGGGGGTCTTCACCCGGGACCTACAGGTCGCGTTCCGGGCGTACCGGGAGCTGGAGGTCGGCGGTGTGATCATCGGGGACGTTCCCGCCTACCGGGCCGACCAGATGCCCTACGGCGGCGTCAAGGGGTCGGGGATGGGCCGGGAGGGTGTGCGGGCGGCCATGGAGGACCTCACGGTCGAGCGGGTCATGGTCCTGACCGGCGTCGATCTGTAGGCGCGATCGACCTGCAGCCGGGATCGACCTGTAGCCGGCAACACGCTGTAGCGGGCAACACGCTGTAGCGGGTATCGATCGGCCGGTGTCGATCTGTACCCGTTGTGAGTCGAGGTCAGAATTGAATCTTGCGGAAGTCCCAACTGATGATCTTTGTTGGCGTGATCCGGAGCCAGCCGTGCCGCCCGTCGTGGATCATCTCGTCGCGGCCAACGTACTTGCCTGCGAACAGCCGCTCGGGCCCGGCCAGCTCCGGGTCGGGCGCGCCCTTGCGTGGGATCTCCCCGACCGACTCGGCCGTTCCCTTGATCTCGACTCCCCGTAGTTCCTGGAACTGTTCGCCGGCGTCCACGACGATGGCCACCCGCGGATCGCGGATGACGTCGGTCCACCGCTGGCTGCGGACGATGGAGTTCAGCCACAGCGACGTGCCGTCCCAGACGAACCACAGCGCGGCCACATGTGGACCATCGCTGCTAAGGGTCGCGACCCGACAGGTTCGTTCCTCGGTGAGGAAGTCGTCGACCTCGGTCGGGGTCATCGCAATCGCCCGTCCGCGGCGCTGTTCCCGAGTCGGCACGCTGGCACACTCCTTTTCTTGTCCGCTTTTCTGCTAGCTTCGCTAACCAACCATCAACAGGGTGATCTGGGCCATCGTGGCGCAAGGGGGCGGCTGGGTGCCAGTGGATACCGAGCGTCGTGGACGGATCCTCATCGTCACGATGCGCCGCGAGGTCAAGCGCAACGCCATCGACCGCGAGATGGCCTTCGGCATCGACGCGGCCCTCAACGAGCTCGACGACGATCCCGACCTCTGGGCCGGGGTGATCACCGGAACGAGTACGGTGTTCTCCGCCGGCACCGACCTCGTCGACGGCCGGGACGCCGTCACCGAACGAGGCGGTGAATACGGGATCATCCGCCGGCGCCGGACCACACCGCTGATCGCCGCGGTCGAGGGCTGGGCATTGGGGGGCGGTTTCGAGATCGCGCTGGCCTGCGACCTGATCGTCGCGGCACGCACGGCCCGGTTCGGGCTGCCTGAGGTCATCCGCGGGCTGGTCGCCTCCAGCGGCGCGCTGTTTCGGGCACCGCGCGCGCTGCCGCTGCACGTCGCCAAGGAATTGCTGCTCACCGGGCGGCCGCTCGATCCGGAGCGGGCGTATGCGCTCGGGCTCGTCAACATGGTGACCGAACCGGGCGAGGCGCTCACCGAAGCCGTGCGCCTGGCGACGACCATATGCGCCAATGGGCCCGTCGCCGTTCGGGCGACCCTCGCCGCGGTCAACCGGTTGGTCACGACCGACGATGACGAGGGCTGGCAGGCGACAGCCGACGCGGTCGCCACGATCGTCGCCTCCGAGGACAGTCAGGAGGGCATCCGCGCCTTCCTGGACAAACGTTCGCCAGAGTGGACGGGCCGGTAGGTGGCTGTCAGAGCATTCCGGCACCGATCGTTGCGGCACCGGGATCCCGGCGCGGCCGTCAACGTGCACGACACGCGCCGGGCCGCCAGATGCCTCGTCGGCTGTGGGGATGGTCAGATGTAGCGCCCGCCACCGACTTCCAGCACCGTCCCGGTCATGTAGCTCGACAGCTCGCTGGCCAGGAAGAGCGCGGCGCCGGCCACCTCGGCGGGTTCGCCCACCCGGCCCATCGGGATCTCGGCCACCTTCGACTCCCAGACGTTGCGCGGCATCGCCTCGGTCATGGCGGTCCGGATCAGGCCGGGCTGGATGGCGTTGACTCGCACCCCGCCGCGGGCGAGCTCCTTTGCGGCGGCCTTGGTGAGCCCGACCATGCCGGCCTTGGCCGCGCTGTAGTTCGTCTGGCCGAAGTTGCCGACCTTTCCCGAGATCGATGACATGTTGATGATCGAACCGGCGCCTTGTGCCTTCATGGCCAGGCCGGCTGCCTTGGTGCCGAGCCACGCCCCGAAGAGATGGATGTCGATCACGAGCCGGAAGTCGTCGGCGGACATGTTCTTCATGCTGGCGTCGCGGGTGACGCCAGCGTTGTTGACCATGATGTCGATCCGGCCGTATTCCTGTTGGCAGGCCTCGACGAGTGCCTGGACCTCGTCCTCCTTGGTGACGTCCGTTCGTACGGCGATCGCGGGGCCGAGCTCCTTTGCCGCTTCGGTGGCTTTTTCGATGTTGATGTCGGCCAGCACCACCCTGGCACCGTTGGCAACGAAGAGCTGGGCGATGGCGAGCCCCAGGCCCTGCGCGCCACCGGTGATGACAGCAGCCTTGTCCTCGAGCAGTCCCACGGGTGCTCCCTTCCCCACGCGTGCATGCGTGCCGGCGGCACGCATCTCGTCGGCTCGACCGTCGAAAAGGCGAGTCCTTGTCAGCAGTAATACCGTGTTCGCCCTTCGCGGGCGCGTGATCGCAACCTGCACGGATGACCGATGCCGATCATCCGGCGGTTCAGCGGCGCTCTGTGTCCGGAAAGCATGGGCATGGGCCACGGGCGGTAGGTGGTTTCGGTCGCGAGGGCAACCATTTTTACCTACGGCCTGATGTGTGTCCGGCTAGGCCGTAGGTGGTTTCGGCCGTGGGGGCGGCCGTTTCCACCTACGGCAGCCGGCTCCGGACGTTCCTCAGGCGGCTCCGGACGATTATTGCCAGGCGGAGAGGACGACGACGGCCGGGGAATCCGGTAGGACCGCGGCGAGGACGCGGAAGGCGTCCGGCCACCTTCCCGCGGATTCTGCCGGTACGAGGTCACGATCGATCGGCAGGGACGAGTCCCTGAGGTCCAGGAAGAAGGCGGCCACCGATTCGACGGGCGAGGCACCCTTTGTCGCGGTGAAGAAGAGGTAGGGGACACCGGCCTGATCGCAGAACTCCTGCACAAGGCGTGACTTTTCCACCTGGCGACGGCCGCGGATGGCGACCGCGCTCCTGCGGCGTGATGCTACGACCTGGTCCAGACGCTTGCGCAGGAGACCAAGTTCGGTTGCTCGTCCGACGAAACCCCGCGCCACTGGACATCCCATCTATGTAGATGGCATATACGTAGATGCATGCTACCGAAGGCATGCGGAGGATCTGGTTGGCTGGGCAGGTGTTGCGACGGGTTCCGTGCGTGGGGGCGATCATCATGGACGCGGCCGGCGCGTTGCTGCTCGTCCAGCGGGCGCGGGATCCCGGCCGCGGCCTGTGGTCACTACCGGGCGGGCGGGTCGAGGCGGGGGAGAGCGACAGCGCCGCGCTGGTCCGTGAGATCCGCGAGGAGACCGGCCTGGAGGTGACGGTCGGGCCGCTGGTCGGGCGGGTGACGCGCCCGGGGCCGGGCGGTCCGGGGTCCGGCGGGGTGGTCTACGACATCGCCGACTACGTCTGCGACGTCATCGGCGGGGAGCTACAGGCCGGGGATGACGCAGCGGACGCGCGTTGGTGTGCCGACCTGCGTACGGTGGCGCTCACCGACGGCCTCCTCGACGCCCTCACCGCCTGGGGTGTCACCGCAGCCCCAGGCGGCTGATCGGGCAAGCGTGGCTGGGCGCCGACCACTTAGCTACCACTGGGCACGGGACGGCCGGGCTGTTCCCCGCCGCGGGCATCACCGTAGGACCGTTTGGGCACCATCACCTTGCGACGGTAAATGCAGACGAGGGTGCCCTCCTGGTTGTAGCCGCGGGTCTCCACCGTGACGATGCCCCGGTCGTCCTTGCTCCTGGACTCGACCTTGTCGAGCACCTCGGACTCGCCGTAGATCGTGTCGCCGTGGAACACGGGCTTGACGTGCTTGAGCGACTCGACTTCGAGGTTGGCGATCGCCTTGCCGGAGACGTCGGCCACAGACATGCCGAGCAGCAGCGAGTACACGTAGTTCCCGACGACCACGTTCCGCTTGAACTCGGTGGTCTGCTCGGCGTAGTTCGCGTCCAGGTGCAGCGGGTGATGGTTCATGGTCAGCAGGCAGAACAGGTGGTCGTCGTACTCGGTGACCGTCTTACCGGGCCAGTGCTTGTAGACGGCACCGATCTCGAACTCCTCGTAGTAACGACCGAACTGCATGATGTAGCTCTCCTCGCTGCAGTGTGAGCTCCGCCATGGACACGGCCATGCCTGGACCCGCACCTGGACACCTGAACCCGTTGCCGATCCTCCCAGGTCGGTCGCACATCCGCCGGATTTGCGACCAGAAAATGATCTCTGCCCACCCGACGGTGACCGGTTCGGCTTTTTCGGTCAGGATGGAGCAGGATGCGGTCGGCGCCCCTGCGGCCGACGGCGCTGCGATGACCATGCGATGACTGTGAGATGACGACGTGATGACCGCGTCGCAGGACGTGAGGAGCTGGCGATGCAGCTGGGCGTACACGTGGTTCGGTTCACCTGGCCGGGCGGTGCCGAGGCGATTGCGCCGGTCCTGGCGCGTGCCGCCCGGATCGCCGATGACGCGGGGGTGACCCATCTCAGCGTGATGGACCACTACTTCCAGATGGAGGCGATGTTCCCCGCGGATGAACCGATGCTGGAGGGCTACACGACGCTGGGTTTCCTGGCCGCCCACACCGCCAGGCTGCGTCTCGGGCTCCTGGTCACCGGCACGACCTACCGGCATCCGGGACTGCTGGCGAAGATCGTGGCAACGCTGGACGTGCTCTCGGGCGGGCGGGCGGAACTCGGCATCGGCGCAGCCTGGTATGACCGCGAGCACCATGGTCTGGGCGTGCCGTTCCCGCCGCTCGCCGAGCGGTTCGAGCGGCTCGAGGAGACGCTGCGGATCTGCCGGCAGATGTGGAGCGATGACAACGGCCCGTTTGAGGGCCGCCACTACCAGCTCGCCGAGACGCTCTGCGTGCCCGCGCCGATCAGCCGTCCACGACTGCCGATCATGATCGGTGGAAGCGGCGAGAAGAAGACGCTACGTCTGGTTGCCACCTACGCGGATGCCTGCAACCTGTTCGCGCCCTCGGTGGATGCGGTCGCGCACAAGCTCGACGTGCTCAAAGCTCACTGCGACGCGGTCGGCCGCGACTACGCCGAGATCACCAAGACGATTCTCCACGGCGGTGACGCCTTGACCCGGGGCGAGTCGAGCGCGTTCCTGGCTGACGTGGAGCAGTACGCGCGGATCGGCGTGGACACGGTCATCGTGATGCCGCCCGGCGGCGAGCCGGCGGACGCCTGGATCGAGCGGGTCTGTGTGCCGGTGGTCAAGGACCTTGCCGACATCGGTACCGGCTCCTGATCGTGCTCCAGCTGTCAGCTGTCATCGAGGTCGAGGTCGAGGCGCAGCTGCGGACGGGCGGGATCCCGTAGGTCGGTTCCGGCGGCCAACCATCGCCGCTGGAGCTCGGCCGCTCCGTGCACCCGCTTGAAGGCCGACTCGTTGGGGGTCATCGGCAGGACCGGCAGGAAACGCACCGGTGCCGGTGCCTGGCTCGCTGTCCGGGCCGGTGGCATCGCCGGTGGGTCGGTCGGGTCCGCCAGCGGCAGGTCGGGGATGAGCCCACCGGGCTCGGCGACGAGGACGGCGGTGAAGCGCGCGCCGTCCCAGAGCGGTTCACCGAGGTCGAGTCCTGCGCCGGCGACAACCGGGACGCCTTCGACCGCGGGTATCGCCGCGAGCAGGGCGAGCCGCCGGGCGACGCTGTCGCGCTGGTCCTTCAGGGAGAGCACCAGCTCGGCGCGTGGTCCGGTCGGGTCGATCATCGACGATGCCGGATCGCCCATCGGTGCCCTGGACATCCCGAGGGTTGCATAGCGGACGACTCCCTGCGTTGTGCGGCCGAAGCGCAGGACCTCGATGGGCTCGGTGCCGAGAAATGTGATCTCCGCGCGTCCGGTGTCAGGCCCGAGTTCCCGGATCAGGTGGGCCTCCACCTGTCTGAGTACATCCACGCCGTCCATGGCCCGACCTTACGGGCCTGATGAACCGGTCAGGACGGTAGCGGTTGCTCGGTCCAGATGACCTTACCGTTGGACGTGTATCGGACGCCCCAGCGTCGGGTGAGCTGAGCGATCAGGAAAAGGCCCCGGCCGCCTTCGTCGGTCGTGCTGGCACGGCGCAGCCGGGGGGATATGCCGCTGCTGTCGGATACCTCGCAGATCAGCGTGTGGTCGTGTAGCAGGCGAACCTGGATGGGGCCGGTTGCATGCCGGATCGCATTGGTGATCAGCTCGCTGACAACCAGTTCAGTGGTGAATGCGGCTTCCGCCAGCCCCCAGTCGGTGAGTTGCCGGGTGACCGCTGCGCGCATGGTGGAGACGACCGTGGGGTCTGCGGGTAGCTCCCAGCTGGCGTGACGTTGTGGATCCAGGGCGCGGGTTCGGGCCACCAGAAGGGCGACGTCGTCACTTGGATGAGCGGGGAGCATGGCCGTGGCCAGGGCCTGGCAGGTCTCCTCCGGCGGACGGTCGGGATGGGCCAGCAGGCGCCGGAGCTGGTCGAGACCAGCGTCGATGTCGCGGTGTCGGTCCTCAATGAGCCCGTCGGTGTACAGGACGAGTTGGCTGCCGGGAGCCACCTCGAAGTCGACCGCTTCGAAGGGCAGGCCACCAAGCCCGAGCGGTGGTCCGGCAGGCAGGTCGAGGAACTCCACGCTGCCGTCGGGCGCAATGAGTGCGGGCATCGGGTGTCCGGCCCGCGCCATGGTGCAGCGTCTGGAGACCGGATCGTAGATCGCGTACAGGCACGTTGCCCCGATCATCCCGTGCCCGCGGGGTTCGGCGCCCTCCTCCTCGTCAAGACGGTTGACCAGGTCGTCGAGATGACCGAGGAGTTCATCAACAGGCAGGTCCAAGGCGGAGAAGTTCTGGACGGCGGTACGTAGGCGACCCATGGTGGCGGCGGCGTGCAGGCCGTGGCCGACCACGTCACCGACCACCAGGGCAACGCGGGCGCTGGACAGGGGGATGACGTCGAACCAGTCCCCGCCCACTCCCGACTGGGCAGGCAGGTAGCGGTGGGCGACTTCGACGGCGTGCTGTGCGGGTACGCCGCGGGGGAGCAGACTGTGTTGGAGGGCTAGCGCAAGTCCGTGTTCGCGGGTGTAACGGCGGGCGTTGTCGATGCATACGGCGGCTCGGGCGACCAGTTCCTCGGCGAGGGACAGGTCATCTTCCTCGAAGGCACCGGGCTGTTCGGATCGGTAGAAGCTGGCGATCCCGAGCGTCTCGCCGCGTGCGCGCATCGGGACTGTCATGAGTGAGTGGATGTGATGGTCGAGAAGAATCTCACCGCACGCGGGATCCTGAGCCAGCCATCCGGTCGCGACGCGTAGATCTTCCTCGAGAACCGACCGCCCGTTGGTGAAGCACCGCGCTTGGGGGGTTGACGGGAGGTAGCACACGAGGTCGCCCGGCGGGTAGAACGCGCCCTCTACCGTGATGCCGCGGACGGCGATGCGGCGGATTCCTTCATCCATGCTGGTCGGTTCGTCCCCGCGCAGGACAGCGTCAGGAAGATCAACGGTGACGTGGTCGGCGAATCGTGGGACCACGACATCGGCCAGTTCCTCGGCGGTCCGCGTCACGTCCAGGGTGGTACCGATGCGCATGCTGGCCTCATAAAGTAGCCCCAGACGTTTCCGTGCAGCGACTGCGACATGGCCGACCCCCGGTTCGCCCACCAACAGCAACCACCTGTCGGTGTCACCAGCAGGTTCGGCCAGCTCAGCTTCGCCCAGGTCAGCTTCGGCCAGCCGGAACTGTCTGGCGACAGCGTTGTCGGTTGCTGAAAATGGTAGCGCGATGCCACCTGCGGTGATCGCAGACCGCTGTGGCTGCTGGGCGAGTCTCGCCTCGACAGCGAGCCCCGCAGCACCGGCGGAGGCCGTCACCGGCCGACACACCAGCACGGCTACCTGGCCGTTGGACAAACGCACTTCCATCGCGGCCCGGCGCGCGGCGGAAATCAGCTCCGCCGCCTTCTCCCGCAGGATTTGTTCGTCCCGGCCGCTCATCGTGAGGTCGGACGGGGCACGAAGAACGACTTCGCCGGGTGCTCGAACGCCTGGCTCACCTGCTACTGCCATAATGGCGGTGCGCGTGCACCGTCCGTTCTGGAGGAATTTTTGGATGAGAGCGCTCTCGCGCTCCGTGCACTGTTCCAGCAGCTGCCGCTCGATGGCGCCGGCAGTTTCACGGACCAGGGATAGCATCACTGGATCAGCGGCAGAGCGTAGACAGGTGAGATCGACGACGCCTTCGATACGGCCGCTGATCGGATCGCGTATCGGTGCGCCCGCGCAGACATACGGATGTAGGCGGGCGGCGAAGTGCTCGACGCTCGAAACATAGGAGGGGCCGCGTTCCACGAGCGCGGTGCCGATCCCGTTGGTACCGACGACGTGTTCGGCGTAGCTGAAGCCGGGTGCGAGACACACCCCGTCCAGATGTCGGTTCAGCGCCAGCCCGCTTGCGCGACGCTGGAGGACGGTTGCCTCACTGTCAGTGAGAATCACGCCTACTCCGGTACCCGCGAGGCTGGCTTCCAGCCGATCGAGAACGGGCGCGGCCACGCGGGCGATGCGTTCCTCCGGGTCGAGATCGGACCGGTAGACAGGCGCGAGGCGGTCCGGGGTGAGCCCGAGCGACTCGCAACGTCGCCATGAGGTCAAGATCGGAACTCGGATGCTTCCGTCGGCCGGTGCGTGTGTCGCGACATTCTCCCGGGCGTCACTGAGCGCGCCGGCGTCCTCAACGAGGTTTGTCATCGGCGCTTCCCTTCGCGCGAGATCGGATCGCGTCTTCGCGGATCATAGGCGTGGTATTCGTCTTCTCTGTCGAGTCGGTGGGCGCCCTAAACCCTATCGCTAGTTGGCGCGGGCCACTTCGCTCATATTTCTCACGTGGAGTCATGATCTGGATTTGGACCGTGTTAAGTTTTGATCCACGCTCCTATTGCCGGGCGCCCTAAGTCGTTGCGGCTGTCTTCGCCGCTGATAATTGTATATATAGGTACAGGTTGCAGCGCGGGCGTCTTTGGAGATCAAGGAGTGTGGGTCGCGAGGACTGCCGGTCAGACATGTCGAGGAACCAGGGGTTGGGCTGCCGTTGCCATGCTCGCGTCGCGGTTCATGCCGGTGCGCAGCCTCGGCGGGTGGACCGGAGGCAGGACGCCGCGTTGGCGACCCGAAGGAACCTAATAGGCTGAGCGCGTCCGATCCTCGGGCGCTCTCAGGGTCGCGTGGTCACGGCTCTTCTCCTGCGGCCGGAGGCCCCAAGCAATCCAGACGCGGAGGCCGCTATGGCGCAGGTCCTGAGCAAGGGCGCGAACGCACCGTTGTCCACTACCGATGTACGTGTGGAGATCAGCTCGTCGACTCCGTTGGACATCGCCGCGCTGCTGGTGACGGCGAGCGGCAAGGTCCGTTCGGACGCCGACTTCGTGTTCTTCAACCAGCCCACTGGTCCTGGGGTGCGCCTTCTCCCACCCTCCGCGCTCGAGTTCGCCTTGGCGTTGGTACCTGCCGACATCGACAAGGTCGTCATCACCGGCAGTCTGGACGGATCCGGTCCGTTGACCTTCGCCACCGTCCAAGCGCTGCAGGTCTCCGTCAGAGATCTTCGGGGTGGGGAGCTCGCCCGTTTCGATCCGGTCGGGCTGACCGTTGAGACGGCGCTGGTGCTCGTCGAGTTGTACCGGCGCCAAGGGGCCTGGAAGGTGCGTGCGGTGGGCCAGGGCTACGCCTCCGGCCTCGCTGGCATCGCCACCGACTTCGGGATCACTGTGGACGACTCGGCGGCGGATGAGGCACCCACACAGCTCTATGTGCCGCCGACCCAGCCGGCATCCCCAGCGCGGCCCGTAGATCAACACCAGCAGCAGTGGGGTCCGCCGCAGGCACCGGTTCCTGCTCCGCAGCCACAGCAATGGGGTCCGCCACAGCCGCCGCCCGGCCAGGGCCAGCAATGGGGTCCGCCACAGCCGCCGCCTGGCCAGGGCCAGCAATGGGGTCCGCCGCACGGCCAGCAGCCACAGTCGTCCCCGCAGGCGGCCGGTGCCCCGACCGTCAACCTTGACAAGGGCCGGGTTTCGTTGCGCAAGGGCCAGAGCGTCTCACTGGTCAAGACCGGGACCCCGCCGTTGACCCGGGTGCGGATGGCCTTGGGTTGGGATCCGGCCCAACGGGGACGCCAGATCGATCTGGACGCCTCCTGCATCCTGTTCGACAGTCGCGGCAAGGACGTCGACAAGGTGTGGTTCATGTCGAAGAAGGGTGCCCGCGGCGCGGTTCGCCATTCCGGTGACAACCTCACCGGCAGCGGCGAGGGCGACGACGAGACCATCTTCGTCGATCTTGCTGGGCTCCCGTCCACCGTCGAGGCGCTGGTCTTCACGGTGAACAGTTTTCAGGGCCAGCAGTTCACCGATGTCCGCAACGCCTTCTGCCGGCTGATCGACGATTTCACCGGTGCCGAGCTCGTTCGTTTCGATCTGTCCGAGTCAAAACCACACACCGGCCTCGTCATGTGCAAGGTTGCGCGTCAGCAGGGTGGGCCGAACTGGACGATGACGGCCATCGGCGAGTTCCACGACGGCAAGACCGTACGCGCGATGGTCGGGCCGTCCCGGCAGTACCTGTAGTCCGCTCGATGCCTCCGGTCGCGCGATCATGGTTCTTCTCGCGCGGCCGGAGGTCTTCAGGAATTCCGGCCGGGTTGGCTACGGGAGTTTGTACTCCTTGAGCAATGCCCGGCTGATTATGCGCTTCTGTACCTCGGAGGTGCCCTCACCGATGAGCATGAACGGCGCCTCCCGGAAAAGCCGCTCGATCTCGTACTCCTTGGAGTAGCCGTAACCACCGTGGATGCGGAACGACTCGGTGGTCACCTCGTAGCAGTACTCGCTGGCAAGGTACTTGGCCATACCCGCCTCGACGTCGTTGCGCTGGCCGTTGTCCTTCTTGCGGGCGGCGTTGACCATCATCAGGTGGCCGGCCTCGACCTTGGTCGCCATCTCAGCCAGCTTGAAGGCGATCGCCTGATGGTCGATAATCTGCTTACCGAAAGTGCGGCGCTGCTGAGCATAGGAGATCGCCAGTTCAAATGCCCGGATCATGATTCCGCATGCACGGGCCGCGACATTGACCCGGCCGACTTCGACACCGTCCATCATCTGGTAGAAACCCTTGCCGCGGCCGTCGGTGCCGCCGAGGATCGACGAGCTGGGAACCCGGTGATCGTTCAGCACCATCTCGGTGGTCTCGACACCCTTGTAGCCGAGTTTGTCGATTTTCCCGGGAATCGTGATACCGGCGTTGGTGCCGAAGCCCGGCTCCTTTTCCAACAGGAAGGTCGTCATATTCCGGTAGACTGAATCGGCACCTTCGTCAGTCTTGACGAGGGTGGCGACGATGCCGGCGCGGGCACCGTTCGTCAGCCACATCTTCTGGCCGTTGATGAGGTATTCGTCGCCGTCGGGAGTGGCTCGGGTGGTGATGGCGGATACGTCCGAACCGCAGCCCGGCTCGCTCAGGGAGAACGCGCCGCGTACCTCGCCGGTCGCCATCTTCGGCAGGAGCCGCTGCTTCTGCTCGGGGGAGCCGTGCTGGAGGAGAAGGTAGGCGACGATGAAGTGTGTGTTGATGACACCCGAGACGCTCATCCAGCCGCGGGCTATCTCCTCGACGACCAGGGCATAGGTGAGCAGTGATTCACCGAGCCCGCCGTACTCTTCCGGAATGGTGATCCCGAACAGTCCCATCTCTTTCATGGCTTCGACGATCGCCTCGGGGAACTCGTCCTTGTGTTCGAGCTCGGTGGCGTACGGCAGAATCTCCTTGTCGACGAACGTGCGCACGGCCGAAAGAATGTCAGCCTGAACATCGGTCAGACCGTCGGTCTGCGCGATCCTGCCCATCGTGTCCGCTTCCCTTCTCAGCTATCACCGGTAACCGGCACCTGCCAACTGCCCTGCCAACTGCCCTGGCGAAAAACATCCGAGTACGGGTCGCGCATCAATCACGACCATTGCAGACGGGCTGTCTCACACTTATGAGCAGTATCGCGGCATTCGGGTTCGGGCGCGAGCGGAGCCGGCGGTGGTGACGGTGGTGGCGTAGCTGATGCAGCCCGCCAGCACCGGAGCAATGATCATTTCTGCTAAGAGCGCCCGGCAGCGGGAGCGGAGGTAGCCTCACGCCGTGACCACGGCACCGGCTCGGCTGTTCTGCCGCAGGCTGGCGGGCCTGCTCGTTCTTGATCCGAACGGGGATGTGGTCGGGCGGGTTCGTGACGTGGTCGTTACCCTGCGAATCGGCCGTGAACCGCCGCGCGTGTTGGGGCTTGCGGTCGAGGTGCAACGCCGTCCCATCTTTGTGCCGATCAGCAAGGTGACCGGGGTGGAATCGGGCGCGGTCGTGCTCTCCTCAGCCAGGTTGAGCTGGCGCCGGTTCGCGCAGCGTCCGGGCGAGATCCTCGTGCTCGGCGAGCTCCTGGACCGGCAGGTGACGTTGGTCGCGACCGAGGCGACCGTCACCGTGGTGGACGCGGCGATCGAACCGATCCGCGGTGGCGACTGGGTGCTCGACCAGGTGGCGGTACGGACCGGTCGGCGACGG
>NZ_CAUVXG010000004.1:0-27365 GCF_963555885.1 Protofrankia sp. Cr2 | reverse complement strand
GTCCCTGCTGCACAATCTTTCGCACAAGCGCCGGGCCGAGGTCGCCGCGGCCCTTGACGACGAACGTCTCGCCGACGTCTTGGAGGAGCTGCCCGAGGATGAGCAGATCGAGCTGCTCGGCGGGCTCGCCGACGATCGGGCGGCTGACATCCTGGAGGCGATGGGTCCAGACGATGCCGCCGACCTGCTGAGGGACCTGCCCCCTGAGGAGGCCGAGCGGCTGCTGCGGCTGATGGAGCCGCAGGAGGCGGCACCGGTGCGCCGGCTGCTGGTCTACCCGGACAACACCGCCGGTGGTCTGATGACCAGCGAGCCGGTGATCCTCGGCCCGAACGCGACGGTCGCCGATGCGCTCGCGCGGGTGCGGGCACCGGAACTGTCACCGGCGCTGGCCGCGCAGGTCTACGTGGTCCGCCCGCCGTACGAGACCCCGACCGGACGCTATCTGGGGCTTGCGCATTTCCAGCGGCTGCTTCGGGAACCGCCCGGGACGCTCGTCGGTGGCGTCATCGACATCGACATCACGCCGCTGCGCCCGGAGACGTCCCTCCCGGAGGTGACCCGCCTGCTCGCCTCGTACAACCTGGTGGCGGTCCCGGTGCTGGACGAGCAGGCCAGACTGGTCGGTGTGGTGACCGTCGACGACGTTCTCGACCACATGTTGCCGGCCGACTGGCGGGAACGTGACCTGGATTCAGACGCCCGCGCGGGCACTCTCGACGATTCCCACAATAGTGCCCACGGTAATTCCCGTGGCGATTCCCGTGGTGACGTCCACAATGATGCTGACAGCGATTCCCGAAGCAATGCTGTGAGCACGGTGTTGCCAGGTGGTCGGGATCGGCGCGACAACGGCCTGAGCCGGCCCGGATCATGAGGATCCGCCGCACTGCGGGCAGGCTCGACCAGCCTCGTCCGTCGCGCCGCTCAGCGCTGGCCCGCCGGCCCGCAGAGCCGGATGCCTTTGGCCGAGCTGCCGAACGGATCGCGCGGTTCATCGGAACCGCTCGTTTCCTTGTGGTGCAGAGCGTGGTGGTCGTGCTATGGATCGGTTACAACATTGTCATGCCGCTTGACCTGCGGTTCGACAACTATCCGTTTATCTTCCTGACGTTGGCGTTGTCGTTGCAGGCGGCCTATGCGGCGCCGTTGATCCTGCTGGCGCAGAACCGGCAGGACGACCGGGACCGGGCGAACCTCGCTCAGGACAGGGAGCAGACCGGCCGCCAGCTCGACGACACCGAATACCTTGCCCGCGAGATTGCGGCGGTTCGGGTCAAGATCGGCGAATTGGCGACCCGTGACTACCTGCGCTCGGAGCTGCGTACGGAACTGCGGGCGCTGCTGGCCGAGTCCGTCGCCGTCGGTGAGGACACCGACGGCGGTCAGCGGCGCGGTTCTGGCACCCAGGCGCAACGCCGCTGAGCGGCGACCATCAGCTGGCAGACATACTGTGCGGGGCCGAGTCACGATGGCGTCAGGTAAGAGATCCGCGGCAGAGGGTGAGAATGGACAGTGCGATTTCGACCCCGCGCGGTCCGAGTTCCCCCGACCATGCCGCGATGATTTCATTCTCCCGTGAGTGCTCGATGCGGGGACCGCCGTCAGCTGAGCGCAGCGCCTGAATCTGGCGGGACACATCGAGGCGTGCTCCCACAAGCGCGCGAAGCTGAGTATCGATCTCGTCGATGGCCGTTCGGCCGTCCTCGATCGAGGAGATAGTCGGCGCGGAGGTGACAGAGTTGAGCGCTTCCCTTGTCATCTGGGCCCTTTTCGTCCGTGGCCCGGCCGTCCCAGAGCCTCGTGAGCCCGGGTGAGTCCGGGCCGTCTGGTTTCGGCGTGTCGCGTCAGTCGCGCGGCAGCCCAGGGACCAAGCCCGGCCCCTGGTAAAAGTGATCCGGCGATCTGCTCGCGCGGCGCGCGCAAAGGTCGGATGTGCCGGTCACATCCGACAGCATGCCAGGCGAGAATGCCACCGTCCAGTGGTCATTCGGTTACCATTGTGTCGACGTCGCCGCTGCCCTGTGCCAGCGGCCGAGTGACAGGATCATGTCGTGGACCAGCTGCAGTTGGACGGCATGCCGCGGCGACTTTTCGTCTGCACGCCGTCGAAGCTTTCTGCTTTTGCCGACTGCCCGCGCCGGTACCGGATGACCTACCTGGACCGCCCGGCACCGCCGAAGGGTCCACCGTGGGCTCACAACTCGATGGGTGCGAGCGTGCACAACGCCCTTCGGGCCTGGTGGGACGAGCCGCTGGCGCGCCGTACCCCGGCCCGCGCCGCGCACCTCGTCCGCCTCGGGTGGCTGCTGGACGGCTGGCGGGACGCCGATCAGTCGGTTCGCTGGCGGGAGCGGGCGGCGGAGATGGTCGGGCGGTATGTGGCTGCTCTTGATCCGGCCGGCGAACCGATGGCGGTGGAACGCCAGGTAGCCGCACGCACCGAACGGCTGGCGCTGTCCGGGAGGGTCGACCGGCTCGACGACCGGGATGGAGAGCTTGTCGTCGTCGATTACAAGACCGGCCGCCGCCCGCTCACCGATGACGATGCGCGAGCCTCCCAGCCGCTCGCCCTGTACGCACTCGCGGTGTCAAGGACGCTGCGCCGGCCGTGTCGGCGGGTTGAGCTGCATCATGTTCCCACCGGCGACGTGCTGTCGGCCGAACACGACGAGGCGTCGCTGGGCCGCCATCTGCGCCGTGCCGAAGCCCTGGCGGATGACGCCGAGCGCGCGGGCGAGGCGTTGCGCGCCGGCGCCGCGCCGGACGCGGCGTTTCCGCCGTCGCCGGGTCAGTTGTGTTCCTGGTGCGACTATCGGCGGCATTGTCCTGAGGGTCTCGCCGCCGCTCCCGACCGCCAGCCGTGGGACGCCATCCCCGACGGCGACCTGACCTGACCTGATGGCGACCTGAGGTACGCCATGATGAACCGGTGACAGCGCATTCGGGTATCGGCTCCGCGGTCGGGCTGCCCCAGGTACGCCCGTCGGGTGCGGACGAGCCGGCTCGACCCCAGGGCGGCATCTCGCCTCGGGTGTCGGTGAAGGCCGGGACCTTCACCGAGTCGGTCATCCGGGAGATGACGCGGCTCTGCCTGGCCCATGACGGGATCAACCTGGCGCAGGGTTTCCCGGACTTCTCCTGCCCCGCCGAGTTGAAGGATGCGGCGAAGGCCGCCATCGACGCCGACGACAACCAGTACGCCATCACCTGGGGGGCGACGGCGTTGCGGCACGCGATTGCTGACAAGGTCGCCCGTACCTATCCGGGCTGGACGGTGGACCCGGAGACCGAGATCTGCGTGACCTGTGGCTCCACCGAGGCGATGATCGCGGCGATGCTGGCGCTGGTGGATCCCGGCGACGAGGTGCTGCTGTTCGAGCCCTTCTACGAGAACTACGGCCCGGATGCGATCCTGTCCGGCGCTCGGCCCAGGCTCGTCCGACTGCACGGACCCGACTGGAGCATCGACGAGGCCGAGCTGCGCGCCGCCTTCTCCGACCGGGTGCGTGCTGTCGTGATCAACACGCCGCACAATCCGACCGGCAAGGTCTTCACCCGCGCGGAACTGGAGTTGCTCGCCGAGTTGTGCCAGCGGCATGACGCGCTTGTCATCACCGATGAGATCTACGAGCACATCCACTATCTCGGTCCGGGTGGGCATGTCCCGCCCGCGACAGTGCCCGGTCTCACGGACCGTACGATCACCATCAACGCCCTGTCCAAGACCTACGCGGTGACCGGATGGCGGGTCGGCTGGACGATCGCACCGCCGGCCTATACCGCCGCCATCCGCAAGGTCCACGACTTCCTGACCGTGGGCGCGGCCGCTCCTCTGCAGGCGGGCGGGGTCGCCGCGATGGCGTTGCCGGCGAGCTACTACGACGCCATCGCGGCCGAGTACCGGCAGCGGCGTGACCTGTTGTGCGGCGCGCTGGCCGCGGCCGGATTCGAGGTCCGGCCACCCGACGGCGCGTACTACGTCATGTGCGGAACCCGATCACTGGACCCCGCCGGCGAGGATGTCGCATTCGCCCGCCGCGTGCTGGCGACGACCGGGGTGGCGGCGGTTCCCGGTTCGTCGTTCTTCGCCGATCCCGTGGACGGTCGGCACATCCTGCGGTTCGCGTTCCCGAAGCGACTCGACACCCTGCGGGCGGCGGCCGACCGCTTGGCGGTCCTCGCCTGAACCGTCTCGCCTGAACCGCGTTGTGGATCATTCGGCGGTGATCAGGGAGGGCACGGGGATGGGGTAGCCGCCTTCGGCCGCCCGCGCCCGGCCGCGGCGCAGCTCGGCGCCCAGCCAGCGCAGGTAACCCTGCACCGCGCTCGGGCCATGCCTGGGATGCCACGAAGCGCGAAGGCGGTCACAGCGTGATCGTGGCCAGCTACCGGAGCCGGCTGCTGGCAGCCCTGCCGCTGCCAGCATCACTGAACGCGGCGGTAGCAGGTAGCGGCCACGCAGGTACTCGCTGATCCAGCGGCCCTGGGCGTCAGCGAGCTGAACGGTGTCCGCGCTGTCTACCGATCCGCGCGATGGAGTACCCACTGGGTCGGGCAGACGACCGCATCGGTACACGCCGTCGGTGTCCAGGCTGAAGACACCCCCGAACAGCGGTGGTCCGACGGTTGGGCCGGGCGCGCGGCCGACGGGGTCCTCGACGGGGTCCTCGGTGAGCACCACGACGTCCCACCGGGTCACCTGTTGGTCGCTGTCGCGGAGATCGAAGGGCCGGCGGCCGGTGTCACCGGGACGGGTGTCATCCGGGCGAATGCCGCTGTCGCCGTCGAGCCTGGTGACCCGGTCGGCGAGTCCGCGCTCGCGCAGATAGTCCTCGGCGGGCGTCGGGGCCGCTGTCACCGTCGCCGGGCGCTCGGCACCCGCGACCACGGGCCTGGCAGGGGCCGCGGCGGGTACGAACAGATGCGCATCCAGGCCGGAGTCGACGAGCGCGAAGACGGTCACGCCGGCGGTGGGTCCGCGCCCGAGCACCGCCACCCGGGGAAGTTGCGCCATGAACAGCAGACTAACCAGTATGTGTCAGATCGATACATGCTCCGGTGGGTTCGTCGGTCGGTGCCGGCAGGGCGGGGCGTCGCAGGGCGCCGGGTGTCTGGAACAGCGAGCGCGGCAGTCCGAGTAGTGCCGCGCGTGCCGCTTTGCCGCACAGGGACGCGATCAGCTCCACCGCGGCGACGTCGGGTAACCCGTAGAGCCGGCGGGTCCAACCGGGGAGCATCCCGACCGCGATGGCGGCCAGTGCCGACCACGCGGGTCGCGCCGGGGTGGCCAGCGCCACCCACCGGGGCATCGGCGGCCGCAGGATGATCCCGACCGCTTCCCGGGACGCCGCGGTCACCCGCAGCCCCGGCCGCATCCGGGTGAGGTAATGCTCGACCTCCGCCCGGCTGGACGGGACGTCACGCGCGGGGATGCCGACGAGTTCGGCCGCGCGGACCTGCTCGGCGAAGTAGGTGTCGGCCTGGCGGTCGGTGAGGGCCAGCCCGCACCGGCGGGTCGTGCTGAGGAAGGACTCAACCTCGCTCACGTGTACCCACAGCAGCAGTTCGGGATCGGTGGCCCGGTACGGCCGGCCGGTGCCTGCATCCACACCGTGGATGCCTGCGTGCACCCGGCGTACCCGCGCGGCTGCACAGTGAGCGGCGTCCGTACTCCCATAGGTGATCGTGTCGACATAGTCGACGGTCCGCCGCAGGCGTCCCCACGGGTCGGTCCGATAGGTGGAGTGGTGGGCGACACCGGTCATGGCCAGCGGGTGCACCGCCTGCAGGAGCAGCGCCCGGATCCCGGCGATGATCATACTCGGGTCGTCGTGTACCCGCCAGGTCACGCTGGACGGTCCGAACAGGCCGACATCGCCGTCCGGCTGCGTCGGCTCTGCACCCGGAGCCGCGCCCGGTGCCGGTGCCGTGGCCGCGTGCACCCGATGCCGTTGGTCAGCCACCCGTACATCCTCGCTCGGGACGTTATGGAATCGAATGACGACGGATAGTCTCGCATGAGGGTGGTAATCGTGTGCAGGCGGTATTCTCTGTATCGATTTATGTACTTGTAGTGATGATATGGGAGATGGGTCGCCGGGAGATCGGTCGCATGGCCAGGGGTAGGCCCGCACGGCAGCGCGCTTGACGAACTAACGTGACCTCATGAGCATCGTGAAGATCAATGTGTTGACCGTTCCGGCCGAGATGCGGGCCACTCTGGAGCAGCGGTTCGCCGGCCGGGCGGGCATGGTGGAGGCGGCCGACGGGTTCGAGTGGTTCGAGCTGCTGCGTCCGGTGGAGGGCACTGACGCCTACCTCGTGTACACGCGTTGGCGCAGCGAGGAGGATTTCGAAAAATGGCAGGCGTCCAACGCCTTCCAGGCCGGTCACGCCGGTGCCGCGTCAGCCGCGACCGGGGCGCAGCCCGCCGCGACCGGGGCGCAACTGTGGTCGTTCGAGGTGGTGGCAGCTGCTGCCCCCAGGACAACCTGACTACGTGACGGCCTGACCCACCAGGTCAGCGCATCCGGTGGCTGGCGTCCTCGATCTCGCCCACGAACTCTTCCACCACGTCCTCGAGCGCGACGACCCCGAAGGTCGTGCCACCCGGTCCGGGTACGCGGCCGAGATGGCAGCCGGTCCGCTGCATCAGTCGCAGGACCTCGTCCAGCGGCAGGTCCGGGCGGACCTCGACCATGGGTCGGAGCCGGCGCGGCGGCAGCGGTTCGTCCCTGGCGTCGCCCTGGATTCCAAGGACGTCCTTGGCGTGGACGAAGCCGACGATCATCGCGCCTGCCGTGGTCGTGGTCGTGGTCGTGGTACCAGGTGCTGCCAGGTCGGCGGATGCCGGGATGGATGTGTTCGGCGCCCGGACCGGAAAGCGGGAGAAGCCGGTCCGGGCGACCAGCATCTCCAGCTCGGCCGCGCTGACCGACCACGGCACGGCCACGATCTCATCGAGGGGAATCATGACTGAGCGGGCTGTTCGTTCGGGCAGTTCCAGCGCACCGGTGAGCAGGTTGTGCTCGTAGTCCTCCAGCAGGCCCTGCTGTCGGGATTCGGCGATCATCGACGCGAGCTGATCCGGGGTGTAGGCGGTGCTGAGCTCGTCCACGGGCGTGATCCCGGCGAGCCGGACGCACCAGTTGGCAAAGGCGTTGAGAAAGACGATCAGGGGGCGGGTCAGGCGTGCGAACCGGACCAGCGGCGGCGCGAGCCGAAGCGCAGCCTGCTCCGGCCCGGCGAGAGCGATGTTCTTCGGCACCATCTCGCCGAGCACGATGTGCAGGCAGACGACGATCGCCAGCGCGACCGCCAGCCCGATCGGGCTGTACATGCTCGCGGGGACACCGAGCGCGCGCAGGCTTCCCTCGATCAGGTGAGCGACTGAGGGCTCCGCTACCGCGCCGAGTCCCAGCGAACAGATCGTGATACCGAGTTGGGACGCGGCAAGCATGAGCGAAAGGTTTTCGATCGCCGTGACGACCGTGCGGGCGCGGTGGTGACCCGTCGCTGCCATGGGTTCGATCCGGTCGCGGCGGACCGAGATGACAGCGAACTCGGCACCGACGAAGAAGGCGTTGCCGGCCAGAAGGATGACAGCGCCGATGAGGTTGAGCAGCGTCATCGGCGTCCCCTCACACGGCCCGTTCGTTCCCACCGGTGGATGGGTCAACCGGCGGACTGGGATCGGGATGTTCAGCTGCGGCGGTCAGCCGGATGCGGTCGATGCGGCGGTGGTCCATCTTTTCGACGGTGAGCCGGTGGCCGGCGACCGTGACCGTGTCGCCGACGTGGGGTATCCGGCCGAGCCTATGCAACACGAGGCCGGCGAGGGTCTCGTACGGGCCGTCGGGTAGCGCGACGCCGGTGCGGTCGGTGACCTCGTCCAGGCGGAGTAGACCGGACAGCGCCCAGCTCCCGTCCGCGCGGGCGGCCGTATCCGGTGTCTGCGGCAGGTCGTACTCGTCCGCAACGTCGCCGACGAGCTCTTCGACGAGGTCCTCGAGGGTGACGATGCCGGCGATGTCGCCGTACTCGTCGATGACGATGGCGAGTTGGAGGCTGTGGCCGCGCAGGGTGGTGAGGAGATCGTCGCAACCCAGTGAGCTCGGCACCATCACCGGCGGGACCATGATCTGGCTGACCGGCGTGGCCGCGCGAGCTGGCGGGGCGACGCCGAAGGCGTCCTTGACATGGACAACGGCGACCACGTCGTCGACGTTGGTGGTGTCGGGGTTGGTGGTGTCAGGGTTGGTGCCGGTGGTGTCGGCCGCGGTGTGCGGCAGCGTCTCGCGCCTGGTCGGGCGCCGCAGCACGGGGAAGCGGGAGTGACCCGACCGCTCGGCCACCCGCAGCAGATCCGCCACGCTGTCGTCGGCGTGGAGCGCGACCACATGGACTCGGGGTGTCATGACATCCTGCGCGGTGCGCTCCCGCAACCGTAGGGACCGGCGCAGCAGCGCCGCCGTATTGCCGGGCAGTGTGCCCTGTTCGGCTGATGAACGCACTAGCCAGCCGAGTTCGGACGGGGAACGGGCGGACCGCAGCTCGTCCTGCGGCTCGACGCCGAGCGCGCGCAACAGGCGGTTGGCTGATCCGTTCAGGAGCACGATCGCCGGCCGACAGATGCGTGAGAAGAGCATCTGCGGCCCGACCACCCGTTCGGCGACGGTCAGCGGTGTTGCGATGGCGACGTTTTTCGGGAACAGCTCACCGAAGACCATCTGTGAAATCGTCGCTATGAGTAGGGCGATGGCCGCGGCGGTTGCATGGGCGACCCCGGCCGGTAGCCCGACCGTACCGATCGCCGGCATCAGCAGGGACGCCAGCGCCGGTTCGGCGACGTATCCGAGCACCAACGATGTCAGCGTGATGCCCAGCTGCGCTCCGGAGAGCTGGAACGACAGTGAGTGGACGGCACGCAGCACCCGCGCGGCTCCCCGGGAGCCGTCCGCCGCGGCCTGTTCGACCCGGCTGCGATCGATCGCCACCAGGGCGAACTCGGCGGACACGAACAGTCCGTTGCCGGCGATGAGAACGATGATCAACAGTGGGCCGAGAACATTGCTGATCATTTTTGTTCGCCGTGGGCGTTCATGTACCTGTGATCAGGCTGACTCCGCCTGTCGCTCAATCGGGTCGTCCAGCCCACCGGGCAGAGCGACATCAGCGGTCTGGGTACCAGCGGACCGGCCGCGACCGCCCCTGCGCCGACGGCGCCGGCGGGGACCCGGCTGGCCGTTCGCGGCGATGCCGTCCTCATCATCGAGGTCGAGCCCGTCGAGCTCATGGTGATCGAGATCCGGGTCGTCCCGGTGAACCACTGTGGAAGCGACCGTCGCGGGTTCGAGGAACAGACCGGGAACCGGGGGCACGAGATCCGGACCCGCCAGGTCCATGTTCGTGAGATCGTTCGTGAGATTGTTCGTGGCGTCATTCGTGGCGCCGTTCGTGGCGACCGCGGCGCCGGCCCCACGGGTACGCCGTCGTGCGCGGGCGGTGCGGGAACCGGCGGGCCGATCGGCTCGCTGCTCGACTGCCGTGGCGTCGACCCGGTCGTCGGTCCGGCGCTGCCGGCGTCGCGCACCTCGACCGGTTTCCCCGAGGTCCTCGACCTCCTCGGCCGCGAGCCCGGCGCGGGTACGGGATGCGTGTGGCAGCACGCCGCGGGCATCCGCGGGGATTTCGAGATCCTCGAACAGGTGCGGGGACGTCGAATAGGTCTCGACCGGCGTGTCGAAGGACAGCGCCAGCGCCCGGTTGACCAGGGTCCACCGGGACAGGTCGTCCCAGTCGACGAAGGTCACGGCCACGCCGCTGCCACCGGCCCGGCCGGTGCGGCCGACGCGGTGAAGGTAGACGTTCTCGTCCTCGGGGCACTGATAGTTGATCACGTGGGTCACCCCGCCGATGTCGATGCCGCGGGCCGCCACATCGGTGGCAACCAGAACATCGATCTTGCCGGCTCGGAACGCCCGCAGCGCCTGCTCGCGCTGACCCTGGCCGATGTCGCCGTGCACGGCCGCGGCGGCGAAGCCGCGCCGGACAAGGTCGTCGACGACCTTGTCGGCGGTGCGTCGTGTCCGCACGAACACGATGGCCAGTCCACGTCCCTCGGCCTGCAGAACCCGAGCCAGAACCTCGATCTTGTCAAGCGCGTGGGCGCGGAAAACGTGCTGACGGATGTCCGGCACGGTGCGGCCCTCGTCCGGGCGCTCCGCCGTGACGTGGACGGGCCGCCGCATGAACCGGCGGGCCAGCGATACCACCGGACCCGGCATCGTCGCCGAGAAGAGCAGCGTCTGGCGGATGTCCGGGATCTGGGCGAGTATGCGCTCGACGTCCGGCAGGAAGCCGAGGTCGAGCATTTCGTCGGCCTCGTCGAGAACGAGCATGCGTACGGCGGTGAGCACCAGCGCGTTCTGGCGGGCCAGGTCGAGCAGCCTGCCAGGGGTACCCACGACGATGTCCACACCGGAGCGCAGGTCCGCCAACTGTGGCTCATAGGCGCGACCGCCGTAGACCGAAAGTACCCGAAGGCCGCGGCGTGCGCCGGCCCGGCCGATGTCGGTAGCAACCTGGACGCACAGCTCACGGGTGGGAACGACCACCAGGGCCTGGGGACGCCCGGCGGCGCCCTCGGACCGGTTGGTCACGGTCTGCACGAGCGGGATGGCGAAGGCGAGGGTCTTGCCGGTCCCGGTGCGGGCCTGGCCGATGAGGTCCGAGCCGGCCAGCGCGAGGGGAAGTGTCAGTTCCTGGATGGGGAAGGGAGAGATGATGCCCTGGTCACGGAGAGCCTCGACGATCTCTTCGCGGACACCGAGGTCTGCGAAACCGGACGTCGGTGTCGCGGTTGCGGCCACCGCAGCCACCGTTTCGTCGGCGTGAGGGAGGTCTATGGGCTCGTCGTGCGGGTGTGTTGTGGTTTCAGTCGAACCGGACAGCGGGATGCTCCTGGTCTGCTATGAGCGGGATCCGACGCTGCACCCGCTCGCGATATGTACCGGCGGGGTCCGCTGACCCGGGGTGGGGCGACGCCCGCGCGGGCCGGAAGTGGCCTTGTCAACCTCCGGCTGATGACAAGGATAACCTGAGGATAGGTCTCTGAGACATGTTCCGACACAATGACCTTCGGCAGGGTGGGTGTGACCCGGGGGGATGGGCTGCCGCGAGTGCCTGAGCCAGAAGGTGTTCTGGTGCTGTTCGTTCTGTCGACATATTTCGGGGCAGTTCGCGCCGGACGACTCTGGGGTGATCTGAGATGACGGACAGTACGGGTGGAGTCGGGCAGGTGGCCGCATCGACGCTGCCTGCCGCATCCTGGCATGACGATGCCGATGATCCCACCGCGGATCCGGTTGCCGATGGGGCTCCCGACGAGGCTGTCGCGGCTCGGATCGCGGTCATCGATCTGCTGGGGTTGTTGGCCTTCGGTGAACTGAGCGCGTTCGAGCGACTTGCCACGGATGCACGAATGGCGCCCACGTTGGTGGACAAGATCGCTCTTGCTCGCATGGCTGCGGCCGAGTTCGCACACTTCGAGGCGGTGCAGGAGCATCTGCTGCGGATGGGCGTGGACTCCGAAATGGCCATGGGGCCGTTCGTGCTGCCGTTGACGCTCTTCCATAACCTCACGGCGCCGGCGGACTGGCTGGAGAGCCTGGTCAAGGTGTACGTCGGTGATAACATCGTCGCCGATTTCTACCGCGAGATTGCGTCGGTGCTCGCGCCCGACGCCCGCGAACTGGTCCTCGACGTCCTTGCCGACACCGGGCACGCGGCGTTTGCGGTGGAACGTGTCCGCGCGGCGATCGAGGCCAATCCGACTGTCGCGGGCCGGCTCGCGCTGTGGGCCCGACGGCTGTTGGGGGAGGCATTGACCCAGGCCCAACGGGTGGCGGTGGATCGGGAGGCGCTGACCGGTCTACTGGCCGGGATGGGTGATCTACAGGCGCTGGCAGACATGTTCAACCGCATCGCCCACGCGCATGCGGCGCGGATGGATGCGCTCGGCCTGTCCGCGTGATGCCCGTGATGCCGAGGGATCGCACGCCTCCCTCGGCATCACCCCGCCGCGGATGCCTGTTTTCAGGCTCTCAGCCTTTCAGCCGCCGGATGGCAGTAGCTGGCGATCTCCGGTGGCGGCCGGCATGGGCGCTGACCGACGTCAGAGCGTGCCGAAGCCGACCCGGCGTGTTTCGGCCTCGGCGATCTCGACGTAGGCCAGCTTCGCGACCGGGACCATGACCCGCCGGCCCTTCTCGTCTACAAGCGTGAGTAGGCCCTGGTCCGACCCGATCGCGTCGGCGACCGCCCGGGCCACATCCTCCGGTGACTGGCTGCTCTCGACTACCAGCTCACGCCCGACGTTCTGGATGCCGATCTTGACCTCCACCAGTGATGACCTCCGCGTTCGATCGACCAATCGGGGCAATCGCGCCGTGGCGCGATCTGTCGCCACCATAGGGCCTGTGGTGGCCGGGGTGGGACGCGGTCGGACTGTGTTCGCTGGAGGCGTCAGGGTTCGCTGGCGGTGTCAGGGCTCGCCGGCGGAGTCGGGGTTCGCTGGACGAGTCAGCCTTCCTGCTCACCGGTATATCGTGGTGGTACCTGGTCGGTGCCGTCGGCGTTGCGTCGCGGGTAGCCGGCGAGCCCTCGCCAGGCGAGCTCGACCATGGTCGCCACAGCGCGCTCCTTCTCCACTGCACCGCCGGTGACCAGCCACCAGCGGGCACCTGTCTCGGCGAGGCCCACCAGACCGATGGACAACAACTCGGCCTCGGCAGGGCCGACACCGGTGTCGGCGGCGATGACGGCGGCGATGGCGTTGGCGCATTCGGTGAAGCTGTTCTCCACCCGTTTGCGGACGGCGGGCTCACTGCGAAGATCGGACTCGAGGACGAGCTGGTAAGCGCCGCTCGGGTCGTCGACGAAGTCGAAGTAGGCCGCGATCGACCGGGCGATCCGGGTGTGGTTGTCGGTGGTGGAGGCAAGTGCCCGGCGGACGCTTGACACCAGTGAATGGGCCTGTTCGTCCAGCAGCGCCAGGTAGAGTTCGAGCTTCCCGGGAAAGTGCTGGTAGAGCACGGGCTTGCTGACGCCCGCACGTTCAGCGATTTCATCCATCGCAGTCGCGTGATAACCCTGAGCAACGAACACCTCGCGTGCCGCGCCCAGCAGCTGGAATCGGCGTGCTGTCCGGGGCAGCCGCGCGGTTTTGCCCGTCCGCGGTTGCGGCGCGGACGGCTCGGCGCTCACCGGCACACCTCCCTCGGTGCCAATTGGCACGCTCACCAGTACTTTCCCACACGGCATGAGGCTGATCGGCGGGTCGACCCGGGCTTGGCCGGCGATCCTCAGGTGCAGGAAGCCGGCAGTCCGGAAGAGATCACGACTGCGCGGCCGTCAGCCGGTGGCTCACCGGTACTCGTCCTCGTCCTCGTCGTCCACGACGATGCGCTGCTGCGCCGCGTCGTACTCGGCGACCTCGAGGGGGAACGTCCAGGCGGATGCCGGCGCCAGCCCTTCGCGGGTCGAGACCTCGCGGGCCTGCTCCGCGGCGTCCGCGTCGGGTACGTCGGGGCGGTCGAGAATGTCACGCACATCGAGCGGAAGGTCCGTCGGTGAGCTCATGGCTTCCTCCTGTCAGTGCCTGCGGCCTGTGATCGTTTGTTGGTGTGCGGCGGCCGCGCGGACGCCCTGAAACTTTCCACCTTCGCGCTGGCCGTGCCTGGCAAAGGGGCAAAAAGATCACCGTGTTCTTCGACTCGGCCCGCTATGTCGCCCACCATGAATACCAGGTCAGCCAGCTGCCGGCAGGACGGGACCTGGTCGGCGGTGACCGGGGTCGAAACCGCCGGGTACGGCCATGGGGGCGTGGTGCAGGCAGGGCGTTTCCTTGCCGGAGCGTGCTCGCTTTGGAGAATTTTTGTTATGAAATACTCCTGTTTCAGTGGTTTAGTCCGCTTGTGTGGGCATCCGCCTGCTGATCGGCGTCTGATCGGCCCGGACCCGGTGCCCGTATGCCTGCCTCGGGTTCGTCTTTTGTGCCCATACGCCTTCCATACCCTGTTGCAGTGAGGGAGAATTGGGGTACGAGTGTGTTTGTTGGGTGTGTATCGCGGCTCGCCGGAGCGAATTGGTGATCCAATGATCATACCGATCGGGAAGACCCTTGAATATGCTCCAACTCACGGTAAGGGGCGGCGGGCATGCGGTCGATCTGGAAAGGCGCGGTCTCCTTCGGTCTTGTCTCGATTCCGGTCAGGCTCTACTCGGCCACCGAAGAGCGGGACGTGTCGTTCCATCAGGTGAGACGAGACGACGGGTCCCGCATCCGCTACAAGCGGGTGGCTGCGGTGGACGGCGCCGAGGTGCCGTACTCCGAGATCGCCAAGGGCTACGAGCTGCCGTCCGGGGAGACCGTCGTGCTCACCGACGACGACTTCGCGAACCTGCCGTTGTCGACGTCCCACACGATTGACGTGCTGGAGTTCGTCCCGCTGGAGCAGGTCGACCCGATCTATTTCGCCAAGAACTACTACGTTGAACCGGACCGGACCGGGACCAGGCCGTACGTACTCCTACGTGACGCGCTCGAGGGGTCGGGGCGGGTCGCGCTGGTCAAGGTCGCCCTTCGCCAGCGCGAACAGCTGGCGATCCTGAGGGTCCGTGCCGGGGTATTCGTCCTGTCGACGATGATCTGGCCGGACGAGGTCCGTGCCCCGGAGTTTCCGTTCCTGGTTGATCAGGTCGACCTCCGCCCACAGGAGATGATCATGGCGCAGGCGCTGATCGACACACTGTCCGCCGACTTCGACCCGACCCCGTACACCGACGGGTACCGGCAGGCACTCCAAGCCGTCATCGAGGCCAAGGTGTCCGGGAACGAGATGGTGACACCGCCCGGTGAGGCGCGGCCCGCCAACGCCGCGGGTGACCTGATGGCTGTGCTCGCCGCCAGCGTGGAGGCGGCGCGCAGGGACAGGGAGGATGCGCGGGTGGACGCCGGCCCCGATCCGGGCCCGGCGGCGAACGACGCCACGCCCGATGGCATCGATGCGGCCGGGAAGTCAGACGGGCCGCACCGCGGGCGTCCCGCAAGGGACGCGGTCAACGGCAGGGTTGCCGCTGCTGGTGACGGTGTTGCCGGCGGGGACGGGGTTGCCGGCGGGGACGGGGTTGCCGGCGGGGACGCGGGACCCGGGCGGAAAGCCGCGGGCAACCGGGGCACGCGGGCGAAGAAAGCCGGCACCGCGGCGAGGTCCACAGGTTCGACGGTCCGTCACCGCACCGCCTGACATCGCCGCGATCATACCCGGGTGGGGGTCGGGAACATCACAGCCCGCCCGCGCGCTGGGACTGATGGCGTGCTCGTGACGAGGTCCCACCGTTGATGCTGGCCGGCGGATCCCAGACAGCGGATCTCAGACGGCGGATCCCAGACGAGGGCGTGCGTCGCCTGCGACGATGGGAGGCGACGATGTCGTCGAGTCCATACCGGATCCATACCGGATCCATACGGATATACGGCGGATGCATGGATGTCACCGCTGTGACCGCGAGGAGAGATCGTGTTCCTGCCGCCCCTGGTCGAGCCCGCGGCCGACCTGACCATTGACGAGGTCCGCCGGTACTCCCGGCATCTGATCATTCCAGATGTCGCGATGGACGGCCAGAAGCGGCTGAAGAACGCGAAGGTGCTGGCCGTCGGTGCCGGTGGGCTTGGTTCGCCGACCCTGATGTATCTGGCCGCAGCCGGGGTGGGAACGCTCGGCATCGTCGATTTCGACACCGTGGACGAGTCCAACCTGCAGCGGCAGATCATCCACGGCCGGTCGGATGTGGGACGGTCCAAAGCGCAGTCGGCCCGTGACACCGTCCTGGAGATCAACCCGTACGTCGAGGTGGTCCTGCATGAGACCAGGTTGGACACATCCAACGTCATGGAGATCTTCAGCCGGTACGACCTGATCGTGGACGGCACGGACAACTTCGCCACCCGCTATCTGGTGAACGACGCCTGCGTGCTGCTCGGCAAGCCGTATGTCTGGGGCTCGATCTACCGGTTCGACGGGCAGGCGAGCGTCTTCTGGGCCGAACACGGCCCGTGCTATCGCTGCCTGTACCCCCAGGCACCCCCACCGGGCATGGTGCCGTCCTGCGCCGAGGGTGGTGTCCTCGGCGTTCTGTGCGCGTCGATCGGGTCGATCCAGACGACCGAGGCGATCAAGCTGCTGACGGGGATCGGCGAGCCGTTGGTCGGTCGTCTCATGGTCTACGACGCACTTGAGATGAGCTACCGTTCGATCAAGGTGCGTAGGGATCCGGAGTGCGAGCTGTGCGGCAAGAACCCGACCATCACCGAACTGATCGACTATGAGGCCTTCTGCGGCGTCGTCTCGGATGAGGCCCAGCAGGCGGCGGCCGGTTCGACGATCCTCGCAGCAGAGCTGAAGGACTGGCTCGACCGCGGCGAGCCGATCGAGCTCGTCGACGTCCGGGAGCCGGCCGAGTGGGAGATCGTCCGCATTCCGGGGGCGCGCCTCATCCCCAAGGGTGAGCTGCCGGCGCACCTTTCCGAGCTGCCGCAGGACCGTCGAGTCGTCGTCTACTGCAAGAGCGGTGTCCGTTCGGCCGATGCGCTCGCGACGCTGAAGGCCGCGGGGTTCTCCTCGGCGGTGCACGTCCAGGGTGGTGTGACCGCCTGGGCGACCCAGGTCGACAAGTCCCTGCCGGTGTACTGAGACCCTGCTTGCGGCCTTCTGGCCGGGCGGTCCGCGCCCGGCCGGCCCTGGCAGCTCGGAGGTATCGCGATGGCCGGGGACGAGGTGCGGCACCTGCCGCCACTCAGTGTGTCCGCGGGGCTTGCCACCCGGATCGTCATCGGCGGCCGGCCGAGCCCGTACGCGATGACCGTCCTTGCGGCGGTCACGCGCATTCCCCGTGGCAAGGTGATGACCTACGGCGATGTCGCCGAGTATGTGGGCGCGGGGACGGGCCGAACGGTCGGCGCGGTGCTCTCCCGCCATGGTCATGATGACGACATCCCCTGGCACCGGGTGATCCGCTCTACCGGCGAGCCGAACCCGAGCGCCCCGGATGAGGCGCTGCGACGGTTGGCCTCCGAGGGCACGGTGCTGCGTCTCGGCGGGGAGCGGGTGGATCTGAGCGCGGCCCGCTGGGACGGCCGGACGACGGCCTGACCGCCGTGCCCGATGGCGGTTCCGAGCGTGCCTTCGACCCGATCGGGGCCGGTGGCTCGTGAAGGCGCCGCGGGCGAGGGCGTCGGCTGGTTCTGTCGGTGGCGCGTGGTGTGCTGTGCGCGTGACAGTCCACCAGGACCGCGTGGCAGCCCACCAGGACACGACCGGGGTTCCCCGGCTGGCGGCGCATGTGGTCCCGACCGCGGTTGGTCCGCCGGCCTACCGGCTCGTGCGGACCCCGCCGGTGCGCTCGCGCGCGCCGGTTCTCGACGCCGACCAGGCCCAGGTGGTCGATCACACCGGCGGTCCGCTGCTCGTCCTGGCCGGGCCGGGTACGGGCAAGACGACCACGATCGTCGAGGCGGTGGCCCGGCGGGTGGAGGACGGACTCGACCCGCAGGCCGTCCTGGTACTCACCTTCAGTCGGCGGGCCGCACACGAACTGCGCGAACGCATCACCCGACGGCTGCGCGCCGCCGTCGGCGCCCCGCTGGCCTGGACCTTTCACGCCTGGTGCTATGCCGTTCTGCGGCTGGGCCGACCGGCCGACCTCGGTGGTGCGTCGCCGCGGTTGTTGTCCGGGCCCGAGCAGGACACCAAACTTCGCGATCTCCTTGCCGGGACGGTGGAGGTCGGCCGGCCGCGATGGCCGGCCCCGCTCGCGGGCTGTCTCACATCCCGCGGTTTTGCCGAGGAGGTACGGGCCATGCTCGCCCGTGCCCGTGAGGTGGGGCTGAGTCCGGACGCGCTTGCGGCACTGGCGCGGCGGACGGGACGGGACGACTGGGCCGCGATGGCGACCTTCTATGCCGACTACCTCGACGCCCTTGATCTCGAAGGGGTGATCGACTATTCCGAGCTGGTACAGCGGGCCGCCGCGGTCGCCGAAGGCGACGACGTCGGTGCCGACCTGCGTCGCCGTTACCAGGCTGTCTTCGTCGACGAGTACCAGGACACCGACCCCGCGCAGGAGCGGCTGCTGCGGGCCGTCACCGGGGGCGGTGCGGACCTCGTCGTCGTCGGCGATCCGGACCAGTCGATCTACGGGTTCCGCGGGGCGGAGGTGCGCGGGTTGTTGGAGTTCCCGACCCGGTTCTCCCGCGCAGATGGGCTCCCGGCCCAGGTGGTGGCCCTGCAGCGCTGCCGACGGCTGGGGCCGGTGGCGCTCGCCGTCAGCCGGCAGATCGCAAGCCGCATACCCGCGACCGGTCTGCCTGCCCAATACCTGCGCGCACATCGGGATCTGATCGCGGCCGGAGGCGAAACCGGGTCGGGAACCTCCGAGGCATGCCATGCCGACGGTGTTGAGGCCCGGACGTACACATCCGAGGGCGCCCAGGCCGAAGGCATCGCTGACCTGCTACGCCGGGAGCATCTGGAGAACGGCACCCCATGGGACCGGATGGCCGTGCTGGTGCGTAGCGCGGCCCGGTCGGTGCCGCCGCTGCGGCGGATGCTCACCGCCGCGGGCGTGCCGGTCGAGGTGGCCGGCGATGAACTGCCGCTGGCCCGCGATGGTGCGGTCGCGCCGCTCCTGCTGGCGCTGCGCTGCGTCGACAACCCCGGCCGGGAGCTGACCGCCGAGGCGGCCCGCATGCTGTTGACCGGTCCGCTGGGTGGCGCCGACCCGACCGCATTGCGGGTGTTGGGCCGTGCATTGCGCGTGATCGACCGCACTGTGATCGACCGCACTGGGAACAATCGTGCTGGGACCGAGCGTGCTGTGGTCGCCGCCGACGCAGCCACGCCCGCTGACCCGACTGATCCGGTTGCGTCGGCCGCGCCATCGATACCGACCTCGTCGGCGGACCTCATCTGGCAGGCCGTCGCAGACCCCGACCGTGCCCTACTGATGGTCCCCGACCACATTGCGGGCCCGGCCCGGCGCCTGGGTGAGCTGCTGCGCACGGCGCGCGCGGTGCGCGATGGCGGTGGCACGCCCGAGGACGTCGCGTGGGTGCTGTGGTCGGGCACCGGCTGGCCCGCCCGGCTGGAACGGGCGTCCGCCGCGGGCGGGGCTGCCGGCCGGGCGGCAGACCGTGATCTGGACGCCCTGGTCGCGCTGTTCGCGACCATCGGCCGCTCGAGCGTGCGGCACGGACCCGGCACCGGCATCGGTCCACTCCTGGACGAACTGGAACAGCAGCAGATCACCGGTGGCACCCTTAACGAGCGTCCGGCCCGGGTGGACGTGGTCCGGTTGCTGACCGCCCATCGCAGCAAAGGTCTGGAATGGGATGTCGTGGTCGTCTGCGGCGTCCAGGATGGGCAATGGCCGGACCTGCGAACCCGCCACTCGCTGCTGGAGTCCGAACGCCTGGACCGCCCCGAGTGCGGGGGGATGCGTGAGCCCGCGACCCGCACCGAACTTCTCGCGGACGAACGTCGGCTGTTCTATGTCGCGTTGACCCGGGCACGGCGCCGGCTTGTCGTCACCGCGGTCGACTCCACCGAGGATCAGGGTGTGAGTCCGAGCCGGTTCTTTCGCGAACTGTGCGACGCGGGACCGCTCGGTGTCTCGGTGACCATGCAACGTTCCCGGCTGGCCCGTCCGCTGACACTGTCGTCGGCGGTTGCGGCGCTGCGCCGGACCACGGTCGACCCGGCGTCAACGCCGGCGATGCGGGCCGCCGCATCGGTACGGCTGGCGCGGCTCGCGGCCGCGGTTGACGACGTAGGCCGTCCGCTGGTCCCGTCCGCTCGTCCGGGCCGGTGGTGGGGGCTGGCCGAGATGACCTCGGGTGACGTTCCGGTGGTCGCGCCGGACGCCCCCGTCCGGTTGTCGGGATCGTCGCTGTCGGTGTTGTCGACCTGTCCGATGCGTTGGTTCCTTGAGCACGAAGCACATGCGCAGGCCGCGACCAGCTCCGACATGGGTTTCGGCAAGGTCGTGCATGCACTCGCCGACGAGGTCGCGACCGGGCGGACCGCTCCCGACCTCGATGCGCTCGACGCCCGGCTGGACCGGGTCTGGCGCCATCTCGCCTATGAGGCGCCGTGGCGTTCGCAGCAGCAGCGGGCGGCGGCGCGTCAGGCGCTGGCCCGATTCCTGGTGTGGCACACGGCCACACGTCATCGGCGGTTGGTGGCCAGCGAGGTCCCGTTCAGCTGCGACATCGTCGTGGGCGGACGGACGGTGAAGCTACGGGGTTTCATCGACCGCATCGAGCTGGACGACGACGGCCGGGTACATGTTGTCGATTTCAAGACGGGCCGGATGGCTCCGTCCAGTTCGGATGTGGCGCGTCATCCGCAGCTCGGCACCTATCAGGTTGCCGTTCGTAACGGAGCGGTGGCGTGTGGCGCCGATGGAGCCCGAGCCGAGCCCGGCGGAGCGGAACTGGTGCACCTGCGTCTCGACGCGGCGCAGGCACCACCGGCACCGGCACCGGCACCGGCACCGGCACCGGCACCGGCACCGGCGGCTCCGGCTCCGGCACCACCGGCTCCAGCTCCAGCTCCGGCACCAGGTGCGGAGCCGGAGCCGGAGCCGACCCCGACGACCGCCGGCCGCCCGCCGGCTCGGGCACCGAAGGTCCAACGTCAGGAGGCGCTGCCGGTCGACGGCCCCACCTGGGTGGACGACCTCCTGTTGGACGCGGTCGAACACATCGACGCGGAACGCTTCCCACCCCGTCCGGGCACGTCCTGCCCGACATGCGCGTTTCGGCGCTGTTGCCCGGCCCAGGATGAGGGACAGCAGGTGATCATATGACCGTGGCTGCGGCGGCTCGGCCGACGGGGCTGGACCTGGTGCCGGCGGAGCTGCGTGATCTGCTCGGGGTGCCGTTCACCGATGAGCAGATCATGGCGGCGACCGCTCCGCTGGAGCCCGGGGTGATTGTCGCTGGGGCCGGCTCGGGCAAGACCTCGGTGATGGCCGCCCGGGTCGTGTGGTTGGTCGTGACCGGTCAGGTGGCGCCCGACGCCGTGCTCGGGCTCACCTTCACGACCAAGGCCGCGGGCGAACTCACCGACCGGATCCGCCGTGGCCTGGAGAAATCCGGTGTCACGGGTCCGGGCGGCGTAACGGGTGCCGCCGGCGTAACGGGTGCCGCCGGCGTCACAGGGGGCGAAACCTGCGACGGCGAGCCGGTCGTGTCCACCTACCATTCGTTCGCGAAACGGCTGGTCACCGACCACGCGCTGCGGCTCGGCCTGGAACCCGGTTTCACCCTCCTTGCCGACGCCACCCGCTACCAGCTCGCCGGGCGGGTGCTGCGACGCCACCGCGGACCGGTCGCGGCGCTGACCAGGCCGCTGTCGATGCTAGTCGGCGACCTCATCGCGCTGGACGCGGAATGCAGCGAGCACCTCGTCGAACCGGCGGCGCTGGCTGGTTTCGATCTCGGCTGGCTGGCCGAGATCGAAACGGTGCTCATCGCCGAACGGGAACGGCCGCGTAACAAGGGTCATGTCGACGCTCTCGCCCGGATGGCCCTGGTCGCCCGGTCCCGCCGGGAGCTCGCCGCAATGGTCGCGGAGTTTCGCGCGGCCAAAGGCGATCTCGACGTCATCGATTTCGGCGATCTGGTCCGCTACGCCGTCCGGCTGGCCGCCACCGTGCCGGCGGTCGGTGCGTCGGAGCGTTCCCGGGCCGGGGTCGTGTTGTTGGACGAGTATCAGGACACCTCCGTGGCACAGCGGCAGATGCTCGCCGGCCTGTTCGGCGGTGGTCATCCGGTGACGGCCGTCGGTGACCCATGCCAGGCCATCTACGGTTGGCGTGGCGCGTCCGTTGCGAACCTCGATGGCTTTCCGGTGCATTTCCCGTGTCGTGACGGCGGGCCGGCGCGGGTATACGAGCTGTCGGTCAACCAGCGCAGCGGTGGGCGGTTGCTGAGTCTGGCCAATGCGGTCGCGGCCGGCCTGCGGGCCCGACACCGCGTCGCGCGGCTGCGTCCGCGCGACGACGTCGCCGACCGCGGCGAAACGGTTATCGCGCTGCATCCGACCTGGTCGCAGGAGGTTCGTTGGATCGCGGCGACGTTGCGGGAGGTTGTCACCGCCGGCCGGGCACGGCCGGGGGAGTGCGCGGTACTCGTGCGGGCGCGTCGCGACGTCCCCGCGCTGTATGCGGCCCTGCTCGCGGCTGAACTGCCCGTGGAGGTCGTGGGCCTCGGCGGTCTGCTGAGCCTGCCGGAGGTCGCCGACGTCATCGCGACGCTGGAGGTGCTGGACGATCCGACGGCCAACGCGGCCCTTACGCGACTGCTCACCGGCCCGCGGGTCCGGCTGGGTCGCCGTGACCTCGCGGCGCTCGGGCGCGCGGCGCGTGAGGCCGTCGGGGTCGGGGTGGCCCGCACTGCCCCCCTCGACCAGCCGGGAGCCGACCTTCTGGTACCCCACCAGCCGGCGGGCGAGGAGCTGCCGGCCGATGCGCTCGATGAGGCGGTGCTCGGGATCGACCCCTGCGACGTGGTCGCGCTCGCTGACGTGCTGGACGACCCGGGCACACAAGTGTCGCCCCAGGCCAGGGCCCGGCTGCGGATGCTCGGTGCGGAGCTGCGCTACCTGCGGGCCCACATCGACGAGCCACTGCTGGACGTCATCCACCGGATCGTCGAGATCACGGGTCTGGACGTGGAACTGGCGGCGAGCCCCGAGGCGGTCACGGCCCGCCGCCGTGACAACCTTGCCGCGTTCGTCGACGTCGCGGCGGGCTTCACCGGTCTGGACAACGACGGTTCGGTTCGTGCGTTTCTGGCATTTCTGCGTGCCGCGCAGGAACACGAGCGCGGTCTGGACGCGACCAGCCCGTCCGGCGCGGACGCCGTCCAGTTGATGACCGTCCACAAGTCCAAGGGGCTGGAGTGGGAGGTCGTGGCCGTGCCGAACCTCAGTCACACGGTTTTCCCGATCACTACCGTTCGGTCGAAGTGGACCACATCCCCGTCGGTGCTACCCACGGCCCTGCGCGGGGACGCAGACGATCTGCCCGTGCTGCCCGGCCTCGGCAAGTCCGACATCGCCGAGTTCACCGCCGACTGCGACGCCTATCTGGAACGGGAGGAACGCCGTCTCGGCTATGTCGCGTTCACCCGGGCCAAGTCGCTGCTGTTCGGCAGCGGGCACTGGTGGGGGCCGGCGCAGCGTCGGTTGCGTGGGCCGTCGGTGTTCCTCGACGAGTTGTACGAACACGTGCGCGCCGGCCACGGCAGGGTCGCGGTGTGGGCGCCGAAACCGTCCGAGGACGAGACCAATCCACAGCTCGCAGGCATGGAAGACCTGGACTGGCCGCTGCCGTATGAGCCGGTGGCCTTTGCCCGCCGCCGCGCCGCCGCCGAACAGGTCACCGGACACCTCAGCGCGCTGGGCGCGGATCAGCCGCTGCCCGTGGACGATCGTGATGGGATGACCCCGGCGGAACGGCAGATGCTCACCGAGCTCGACCGTGATGTCGAGCTGCTGCTGGAAGAAGCTCGCCGTGCCCGGCGGCCCTCCCGCGAGGTGGAGTTGCCGCGTGCGCTCACCGCATCCCAGGTGGTGCAGTTGAGGTCCGATCCGGCGGGGCTGGCCCGCGACCTCGCCCGCCCGATGCCGCGGCGTCCGGCGCCGCAGGCGCGTCGAGGTACGGCGTTTCACGCCTGGGTGGAGGGCGTCTTCGAGCAGGCCCCGTTGCTCGATCCCGAGGATCTGCCGGGGGCTGCGGACGAGGTGGTGGACGACGGCGAGATCGTGGCGTTGCGGGAGTCGTTTCTGGCGAGCCCGTATGGCCGGCGGCGTCCGTTCGCGGTGGAGGCGCCGTTCGAGCTGCTGATCGCAGGCCGCGCGGTCCGGGGGCGCATCGATGCGGTGTACGACCTCGGGGGCGGCCGGTGGGAGGTGGTGGACTGGAAGACCGGCCGCCAGCATGCGGACGCAGTGCAGCTGGCGGTCTACCGGTTGGCATGGGCGCGCCTGCGGGGGGTGCGCCCGGAGGCGGTGGACGCGGCATTCCTGTACGTCCGCTCGGGTGAGGTCGCACGTCCGCCTCTGTTGTCCGAACCCGACCTCGAGGCCCTCCTCGCCGAACCGTCGCCGCGATCCGACGGTCCTTCGGCCGTCCGCTGACGGGGGATCGGGCCGGGACGACCGATGGAGGAGAAGGTAGGTTTTTCCTCGAGGAGCTGCTCGCCGCTGGCCGGGAAGGTCGGTGAACTGTTTTTCGCTCGGCTGCGGTGATCAGGCAACGTGCACCAGTTGCGGGAGCGATGAGTCACCCAGCCTCGTGGTTGTACCGGATGTCGTGGTGGTACTCGACATCGCGCTGAGAATGAGCGGTGTGCCCGCTGTGCTCAGGTCAGTCGCGGCCGTGGCGGAGAAAACCGCCACCAGCGCGATTCCGGCGGCGGCCACGTAGCGCACCAGCGCGCGCGGCAGGCCGTTGTCCCGGCTGGTGCCGTGAGCTGAAAGCGACGAGTTCATGGCAATCTCCTTTGGCTGGCTGGTTTTCTTCGGGGCCGCCGGGCGTGCGTGAAAACGAGGATCGCAGGCCCTTCTGCCGGCTGAATTCTTCGTGATTTCCTGTACGCAGACAGCTAATCTGCATGGGCTGGGCGTGGGCTGAGTACCTGCTGTGCGTCTGCTGTGGGATGCCAGGTGCGGTGCGGTCGCGCCTGACCTGGTCGAACGACACCTCAGACGACCAGGTCAGACGACCAGGTCGAACCGACATCGGTGCCGGTCCGTGCCCGAACGAGGAAAACCGCGGGCGCCACCGGTTCGCGGTGGCGCCCGCGGCCTTGTGTCGGCCGTTGCGCGGGCTGGCCGTTGCGCGTGCTGGCCCGTGTCGGGTCCTGAAGGCGGGCGGGGAACCTGCGCTACGCCGACGGTAGGTGGCTTCTGTCGCTCCAGCGTCCGTTTCCACCTACCGCTCGGACACATGTCGTCCGGCGGTAGGTGGAAACGGTCACCATGGCAGCCGATTCCACCTACCGTTTGGGTGGGTCAGCTCGTCTGGTGCGTCAGGTCGTAGACCGTCTGGCCGCCGACGGTAGTCGAGGTGAAATGTGCCTCGACCCAGGTGGCGATCTCGCTTCCGGTGCTGTTGCTGTTCGGGCCGCCCATCCCTCCGCCACCGGAGCCGGCGATGAAGTAATGAATCTTTCCGGCGGCGACATAGGCTTGGAAGGCGGCGAGGGTCGGTGTGCTGTCGTTGCCACTGAATCCGCCGATGGCCATGACTGCTTTTCCGCTGGCGAGCTCCAGGGGAGCCGCGCTCTGGGAGCCGACTGTGGCGGCTGCCCAGGTGTTGGTGGTCTTCTGCACCAGCGACACCAGCTCGGCGTTGGCGGTCTGACCGCCGAATCCACCCGCCCCGCCGAATCCACCGGGCTGACCGGCGGATGTGCCGCCGTTTGTACCGCTGGTTGTGTTGCTGTTTGTACCGCTGGTTGTGGAGCCGTTCACCCCGAAGCCGCCGGGCGGGGTTCCACCGGACGGCCGCTCACCGGAGAGCATGCCGCCGCCCCCACCACCGGGACCGCCCATGGCGCTGGTGCTCCCCGGACCCACGGCCGGGAGCGAGCCGGAGTGGGAATGTGACGCAGTGCTGGCGGCATACCCGGCCGTACCTGCGAGGCCGGTGAGCAACGCCGCCGTCGCGACCACGATCGCGCCCTTGCCCACGATGCGTCGTCCGGTCAGCAGGCCGCCGATCGCGACCGCGCCGCAGATGAGAACCGCGTAGCGCAGCCACGGAGTCCAGCCCGGGGTGAGAGCAAGCATGTGGTAGCTCCAGCCTGCGGTGCCCGCGATGATCAATGATGCGCTGATCCGGGCGAACCACGTCTCCCGTTGCTGCCACAGGAGCCGGCCGGTGATCGCCACCAGCGCGGCAACGGCCGGGGCGAGCGCGATCGTGTAGTAGGGGTGCATGGTGCCCTGCATGTAGCTGAACACGATTCCCGTCACGAGCAGCCAGCCGCCCCAGATGATGATCGCGGCCCGGGTGCGGTCGGTGCGCGGTGCCCGGCGGGTGAGCCACAGGCCGGCGACCAGGCTGAGCAGCGCCGCGGGGAGCAGCCAGGAGATCTCCATGCCTGTTTCCGAGCGGAACAGGCGGGTGATACCGGTGCTCCCCCCGAAACCGCCGCCGCCGCCACCGCCACCGGCACCGCCGGCCGGGGTACTGCCACCGCCACCGTTGCCGGTTCCGCCGAACAGGCGACCGAGGCCGTTGTAGCCGAATGCCAGCTCAAGCACGCTGTTGTTCGTCGAGCCGCCGATGTACGGGCGGGCGGACGCCGGCCACAGCGACACGATCGTGACCCACCAGCCCGCCGCGGCGAGAAGAGCGCCGACGGAGGCGAGAAGTTGAAGGATCCGGCGGCGCAGCCCGGTCGGAGCGGCGATCAGGTAGGCCAGGCCGAATGCGGGAACGACGAGCAGCGCCTGGCCCATTTTGGTGAGAAAGCCGAAGCCGATGGCGGCCCCGGCCAGCGCAAGCCATTTCGTGCTGGCCGACTCGATCGCCCGCACCGTGCAGTAAGCGCCGGTGACCAGGAGCAGGACGAGCAGCGCGTCCGGGTTATTGAAGCGGAACATCAGTGTCGCTGCCGGGGTGAGGGCCAGGGTCGCGCCGGCGAGCAGGCCCGCGGTCGGTCCGGACCACCGGCGCACGGTTGCGTACAGGAGCCCGACGGCTGCCACGCCTTCCAACGCCTGTGGGGCGAGCATGCTCCAGGAGGAGAAACCGAAGATCCGGCCCGACAGTTCCATCACCCACAGCGATGCCGGTGGTTTGTCGACGGTGATGAAGTTGGACGAGTCGAAGGAGCCGAAGAAGAACGCCTTCCAGCTCGTGGTGCCGGCCTGGACCGCCGCTGCGTAGAAGTCGTTGGCGTTGCCGGACGCTCCGAGGTTCCACAGGTAGAGGACGGCGGTGGCCGCGAGCAGCGTCAGTAGCGCGGGCCGGACCCATCCCGGGTCGGTCTCGGGTCCGCGCAGCCTGCGGCGCAGTCCGCTCGGCGGCCGCTCCCCGTCGTCGCGACGTGGTTCTGCAGTCGGATGCAGCCCCGGCGAGCTGGCCGGGGGAAGCAAGGTCGAGGTGGACACAGGCGTTTCTCCAGTCCGGATGTGATCGGGATGTTGCGGGCGCTGGGGGCGTGGGGAGCTGGGATGTCGCGGGCGCGGGCGCGGGCGCGGGCGCAGGCGCAGGCGCAGGGG
>NZ_CAUVXG010000003.1:154920-206543 GCF_963555885.1 Protofrankia sp. Cr2 | reverse complement strand
ACCCCCGCCACCACCGCATCCGTCGTCGCCGTCGTGTAGTTACTCACCACCGGGGTCACGCTCGCCACCGCCGGCGCATACGGATCCCCACCCAGATGTGCCCCGGGATCCGAGGTGGGAACCCGCGTGAAAATACGCAGCGGTGTCGTCGCCGCACTGGGCAGCTGAAAATCACCCACCCAACCCCGCCAGTAATACGTCTGATTCCACGCCAGGACACCCTTCGGCGGACTCCACGTGTTCACACTGATCCACCCCGACGACCAGCAGCTCTCCGAATTCGCATCCGACCCGGTACACAACTGGAAGCTGTAATTCACCCCCGGCCCCGGATAGTTATCCGGATCGTAACCCGTCAACGTCAACGTCGGCGTCAGACTCGACACGCTCGAACCGTTGATCGGAGTAGCCCCGGTCACCACCGGTGGCACATTCGGGACCGTAATCGTTATCGGCCAGGGGACAACTCCCTGCTCAGAGAACCAGGAAACCCCCCACTCGATCATGTCCCAGCGAAACACATAGCTGCCCGGCGCAAGAGGGTTCACCGTCGCCAACAAGTCGGTCGTCTGACCCGGATTCACCGTCGTCGGAAACTGCGTCGCATACCCCTGATGCACCAGCTCGGTCGTGTTCGCCGCGTCATACACGTGATACGACAGCATGTAGCTGCTGTTCGCCGGCCACGGATCCCGACCCCGGTTCGTCAACCGGATCCGGATCTTGCCCTGTTGCGTGTTCGTCAGCGGAAAGCCCGGCTCCCAGACCAGCCCACCCGGCGGCGCCGCGTACTCCACATCGTACGGCGTCCAGCTGACCTGCAACACCGGATCAATATCCGCGCCGCTCTGCGTGGTCGCGAACTTCCGCCATCCCCGGTTATCCCCGTTATCCACCGACCGGATCGTGAAACCCTCGTTCGACCGAATCCCCCGCGACCAGTCCTGCACCCATTCCGTCAACGCCGGACTGTTCCAGTTCGCCCAGTTCGCCGGACACGCCGAACCATCCCGATAGGCGAAACTACTCCGCGCCAGCTCCGGACCATACGCCGCACCCGGCCAGTCCTTCATCGTCATACCATTCCATGCCTGGGTCACCCCATATACAGCGACCGGCACCGACGTGTCACACGCCTGCCACGAATAAAAATTCCACACCGACAGCTGCACCCCGACCACGTTCACATTCTGCAACTCACCCACCCCGGTGAAATGCACATAACTGGCGTTCGGATGCACCCCGGCGTCATATGTACCGGCACGCATCTCCACATCCGACCCATGGGTCGCCGAGTAGTTCTGCGCCACATACGTGTCATCGGTCTCCGGGTTCAACCAGGTCACCGACGGATCCACCCGCACCGGGAACTGCCGCGCCGGATCCGACAACCACCCCTTGTCCAGATCAACCTGAAGCGCCTGCCCACCGCCATCCACCGTCACCAGGGAATAGCCGACGCCCTCCGAATACGCGCCGTCTCCCACATGCGGGTCGACCGCGGAATCCTCCATCCACCCCGCCGGAATCACCGCCCGCAGCACACCCGAACTGTCCGTCAGATGCACACCCCGCGTCTGCGAATCAACCACCGCGGTCAACCCCTGCAACGCCAACGGAAAAACCCACCGCGTCGGCGCGTCCACCGACCGCAACACCAACGTCTCCTTCAACCCCGACTTCGTCGCGGTCAACTCCACATCCGAAAACGGCCGCACACCCGCATACCACGCCGTGCTCCCCGCCACAACCGCCTTCGCCCCGGCGGCTCCGGTCAACCCGAACGACACCGAGGCCCCCGCCGCCACGTCAATCTTCCCGAGCTGAGCGTCACTGGCCGTGTCCGCAACCTCGGTGTTCCGCGCCGCAACCTTCACCCGATGCCGCCCGCCCGACACCGGCACCAGATCTGTGTCAACATCGGCCCAAGAACCGTCCCCACCCCGCACCCGCTGCTGCTGCGCGGAGAACTCCGACGTGAAACTCCCATCCGGATTCTGAAAAACCTTCGCGTTCTCCGTCCGGCGGGCGGTCACCTCCACCCGGCCCGGCACCGGACCCGGCTCCCGCACCGCCGGCATCGACGTCGCCGGACCGATGATCGCCGCCGCGCTGGACGGCGTCGGCTTCGGAAACTCCACCGGACGATCCACCGTCGTCGGCACCGCACCGGCCACCGCCGGCACCGCCGCACCCACCGCCACCGCCGACGGCGCCCGCCCCGACTGGGACTGCCCCGTGGACACCTGCGCCGCACGGCCCGCCGCACTCCCGGACGAGCTCTGCGGCAACGCCGCATTCCGGAACGGATTCACCAACGGCGCCGGCCCGCCCGCACCGCCCCCGGCCATCCGCAGCACCGTCAGCGCAGTCACCACCAACACGGGCACCAACCCGAACGAGATGACCGCCAACCCCCGCCGTGACGCCCGCCGGAACACCCGACGAGAAGCACGCAGGAACCGAGCAGCAGAAAGCCGGCCACGCATGAAGACACTCCAGAAGTCCGCAAGACAAGGACCCGCATCCACGCCCGGAACGCACGCGAACACGACAACACAAAACGAAAAGCCAGCAGACCCGCGCAGCAGCCAACCAGACCGCACCGGACAACAGCGCAGCCCGAAAGAAAGGCACGGTGACCTACACGTTCAGATGAACGCGCAGCAAAGAACAACACGAACAGAACACCGACGACAGATCACCGCGGGCACATCGAGGTACCCGCCGGTGAGATCAGAAGACGAACAGGCCGCTACCCGGACACGAGATCAGCACCTAATTGCCCGGTACAGGTGGATTCACGTTGCGCAGCATTGCACACGAAACGTCGCAGAGTCGAGCCATTCGGCATCCACCGCAACTATAGTTCATCTGTTGTCACTGATGAGTGACGCAACCAGGGCGCAAGCTGGCGAACCTGAACGGTCAGAACAGGGTCGGGATCGCGGGCGCCAGTCCGCGCAGGAAGTCGTAGTCGACCGTGACGCAGCCCAGACCGCGGTCCGCGGCAAGCAACCGCGCCTGCGGCGTGATCGACTGCGCGACCAGGATCCCACGCACCGGATGCGGCAGGAACGGGTCCGCCTCCAACCGGGCCAGATAACGGGTCAGCTGCTCGACCCCGTCGATCTCGCCCTTGCGCTTCACCTCGACGGCGACACTCCCACCGTCGGTGTCGCGACAGAGCAGATCAACCGGTCCGATGCCGGTCTCGTACTCCCGGCGGACGAGCGTCAGGCCGTCGCGGATGGCATCCGGCCGCTTGGCGAGCAGCACCTGCAGATGCGCCTCCACGCCGTCCTTCTGCAGGCCCGGGTCCACACCGAGATCGTGCGACGAGTCATGCATGATCTCTTCGAGGGTGATGACGAGCTGTTCGTCCGCGCGGTTCGTCACCCGCCAGACGCCGTCCGCCTCAGCGATCACGCACGGCGGACTCATCCAGTTCAGCGGCTTGTAGGCCCGCCCGTCCGCATGGATGGACACCGACCCGTCGGCCTTCACCAGCAGCAGTCGGACCGCGCTGGGCAGATGAGCCGTCAGCCGGCCCACGTAGTCGACACTGCACCTGGCAATCACAAGACGCACAGCCCCGGACGCTACCGTGCCGCGACTTCGCTACCTACACCCGCTGGTCTGTGTGCACCCGCTCGCCTTCCTACACCCGTTCGCCATCAGCCGATCCGGCGACTCCGCCCATCTCGTGGTCGGGACCCCGACCCGACCCGCCGCCGTCGCGTCGATCCGGTCGGGTGAGCCGGGGCAGAACCCACCACAACACGACAAAGAACGCCACGCTCGCCGAGCTGATGAGTGCGGTCGCCAGCACCCCCATGACCACGTCGACGATGAGCAGGACGGCACCGTTGATTCCCACTCCCAGCATGACCAGCCCGGCCAGCGCCATGGTGTTGGCAGCGGTGACCAGCTGGGCGCGCGCGCCCCGGCGGAACACCATCCGGTGGTAGGCCACCGGGCCGATCAGCAGCGCGGACGCGGCGGCGACCGTCAACAGCGTGATCAGGTAGAGCGCCCGCTGGAAGTCGGTCACCTGGGTCCAGCGCTGGGTGAACGGAAGAGTGAGCAGAAAGGCGAAGAGGATCTGCACCCCGGCCTGCGCCACCCGGATCTCCTGGAGCAGTTCGTTCCAGTTTCGGTTGAGGCGCTCGGCAGGCACATCCACGGAAGGGCCACGCAGAGTGTCGCGGTGACCGCCCGTCTCCACGTACTGCCGCGTCTCTAACCCGTCCGCATCCGGTCCACGACAAGGTCATCGAGTAGCCGGACGCGATCGGAATAACGCCGTGCGTAGCGGTTCGCCTGCTCCAACGGCAGCCTGGCCAGCCGAGCCGGGTCGCTGTTGTCGGCCATGTCCGCCCGTTTCACCACAACCGACAGGGGATTGCCGGCTACCCGGGCGAGGTACTGCTCCACCGACTCTCCATCACGGTGGCTCAGTGCGTCGATCGCCGCGACGACATCGGACGGATAACCGAGGGAGGTCAGCTTCGCCAGGCTGACATCGGTGTCCTCGACGACATCGTGCAGCACCGCGACCATCCGGGCCTGGTCGGGGTCGACCCCGGCCCGCTGCGCGGCGTCACCGACCGCTTCCATCACCCGTAGCGGATGGCCGATGTAGTCGTCGCCGGCCTTGTCGAGCTGGCCGGTATGCGCGCGGGTGGCCAGTGCGACAGCATCCCGAAGCGATACGGGCTGCTCGGCCGGACCAGTGTCGTTCTGCGACCCGGTGTCATCTCGGGCCCGCCCGGCGCCCGGTGCCCCCGAGGCTCCCCCACCGGTGGGCGTGTCAGCCATCACCCTTCGGACGCTACGCGGCCCTCGGCCGCCCCGCACCACCACGCTCGCACCCCAGGCGATCAGCTCAAACGATCAGCTCAAACGATCAGCTCAAGCGATCAGCTCAAGCCGTTCGCGGCCCGGACGACGGCCACGATTCCGCCCATGATCTCCGTGAGACCGTAGTCCTTCGGTGTGTAGACCGCCGCCACCCCCAGCGCCTTCAGTCGTTCTGCGTCCACCGCCGGGATGATGCCGCCGACGATGACAGGCACATCACCGACACCGGCCGCCCGCATCCCGTCGAGGACCTGCGGTACCAGCTCCATGTGCGAACCCGAGAGCACCGACAGCCCCACGACGTGCACGTCCTCCTCCACCGCGGCGGCGACGATCTGCGCCGGGGTCAGCCGGATGCCCTGGTACACGACCTCGAATCCGGCGTCGCGGGCGCGCACGGCAATCTGTTCGGCGCCGTTGGAATGCCCGTCCAGGCCGGGCTTGCCGACGAGGAACTTCAGCCGGCGCCCCAGCTCCCGCCCGGTTTCAACGACCCTGTCCCGGACGCCGGCGAGCTCAGCGCCACCAGCATGCACCGAAGCGCCGGACACCCCGGTCGGCGCCCGGTATTCACCGAAGGTGTCCCGCAGGACCCCGGCCCACTCCCCCGTGGTCACCCCGACACGGGCACAGGCCAACGTCGCGGCCATCAGGTTCGTGTCGGTCTTGGCCGCGTCCCGCAGATCCCGCAGGGCCTCGTCCACGGCACGCGCGTCGCGGCCGGCCCGCCAGGCGTCGAGATCGACACGGGCGGCGGCCTCCACCGCCGGGTCGACGGTCTGGATCGCCGTGCTCAGGTCAGCCAGCAGCGGGTTCGGCTCGGTGGCGGTGAAGGTGTTCACGCCGACCACCACGTCCTCGCCGGACTCGATGCGCATCCGACGGTTCGCCTGCGAGCCGACGAGCTGGGACTTCATATAACCGCTTTCGACCGCGGCGACCGCACCGCCCATCGCCTGTACCCGGTCGATCTCGCCCTGAGCCGCTTCGACCAGTTCGGCCACCCGCCGCTCGACGACAACCGAGCCTTCGAAGATGTCGGGGTACTCCAGCAGGTCGGTCTCGTAGGCGAGAATCTGCTGGATGCGCAGGGACCACTGCTGGTCCCAGGGCCGGGGCAGGCCGAGTGCCTCGTTCCAGGCCGGCAGCTGCAGTGCCCGACAGCGGGCATCCTTCGACAGCGTCACCCCAAGGGCCTCCAGCACGATCCGGATGACGTTGTTCTCCGGTTGCGCCTCGGTCAGGCCGAGGGAGTTGACCTGGACGCCGTAGCGGAACCGCCGGTGCCGGGGATCGGTGACCCCGTACCGGGTCCGCAGCAGAGTGCCCCACAAGGCCACAAACGCTCGCATCTTGCACATTTCCTCGACGAAGCGAACGCCGGCGTTGACGAAGAACGACATCCGCGCGCACACCTCGCCGACGCGTTCGGTCGGCACCTGCCCCGAGGCGACCACCGCATCGAGCACGGCGATGGCCGTGCACATCGAGTAGGCGATCTCCTGGACGGGTGTGGCACCGGCCTCCTGCAGGTGGTAGCTGCAGATGTTGATCGGGTTCCACGTCGGGATCTCGGTCACCGTGTAGGCGACCACATCCGTGATCAGCCGCAGCGACGGCACCGGCGGGAACACGTACGTCCCCCGGGAGAGGTACTCCTTGATGATGTCGTTCTGAGTCGTGCCGGCCAGCGTCGCCGTGTCCGCACCCTGTTCCTCGGCGACAACCTGATACAGCGCGAGCAGCCACATGGCCGTCGCATTGATCGTCATCGAGGTGTTCATCCGGCCCAGCGGGATGTCGTGGAACAGCGCGCGCATGTCGCCGATATGCGCGATCGGCACGCCGACCTTGCCGACCTCACCACGGGCGAGCTCGTGGTCGGGGTCATAGCCGGTCTGGGTCGGCAGGTCGAACGCGACCGAGAGCCCGGTCTGCCCCTTGGCCAGATTCCGCCGGTACAGTGCGTTGGTTTCCACCGGGTTGGAATGACCCGCATAGGTCCGGATGATCCACGGCCGGTCCCGCTGAGGACGAACCTGCTCCGGCTGGTCCCGCCTCGCCGCGTCGACCATCGCCACACCCTCCCGAGGGGTCATCTGATGGCCAGGAGCCTACCGACAGGTAACGTCACACGCCCGAACAGAGACCCGGACGCCCCTGCCACACGGTGAACAGGACAGCCGGCAGCCGGTCGCAGGCACCCGGCCCCGACACGAGCTGCGTCCAGGGGCCGTTTGCGATCCGCTGCCACACGTGCGGGTTGGGCGGGGCCGGGGTCACGCCGGCCACCTGCGCGAGACCGACAGCCCAGTACTCGTCCACGGTGCTGTCGCGACCTTCCACAGCACCGTAGAAGAGCTTTCCCTGCGGGATGACGACGTCCGCCGTGGTCATGGTGCCCGCGCCGCTTTCCCGCAAGGCGTACGCGAGGCTCGCGCTGAAGGCACGGCGATCGGACTCCCGCACCCGCATCTGGTGTGCCGTCCCCGGATGGCGGTTGTTCTCCCACGTGGACGGGTCCAGCGCCGGTTGCAGCTCGGCCGACGGTGGCGCGGCGGTCGTCGGCGCTGCCGCCGGGGTGGTTGCGGCGCCCGGCGCGGTTACCAGACCGATGACCACACCCACCACGATCGCCAGTGCGAACGCGCCCGCGATGAGCACGGTGCGCCGCTGGTCACCGGACTGGTCGCCACCTCGTCGGTAAGCCGGACCGTCCGTTGGACTCAACCGCTGCGCATCAACGTCGAGCATGTCCCTCCCCGGCCGGCACCATCATCCCACGACCGATCGCAACGTCGTGGAGCCGGGGGACCACAAGCGACCGGCGGGCCGTCAGCGCACAGCGCGAGCCTGTGACCTGCCGGTCAGCCGCATCCGGGATCTATCGGTCGGCCGCATCGGGTAACCGCATCAGGCGTGGCCGACATGCAGCAGGTCCGCATCGTCGGACCGCAGGATGCGCCCGAGGCGGTTGGCCGCCAGCAGCTTCCCCAGCGCCGCGGGAACCTCGACCAGGACCATCGACCGCCCGGACCGCCGAGCCCGCCGAGCCCCACCGAGCAGGACACCGAGGCCCGCATGGTCGACCAGCTCCAAGCCGAGCACATTGACCCGTAGCTGCCCGGTGCCGCCGTCGATGGCGGCATGCAGCCGCATGCGCATATCACCGACAGTGCGTACATCGACCCGACCAGTCAGCCGTACCGTCTGGATCTCCATACATCCGTCGTCAAGAAGCATTACGTTCTCACCCATCAGGCCTCCCGTCCCCCCTGATTCAGGCCCTGACCGATCGGGTCTACCCGGCGATCAGAGGTTGTCGGACACGGCCGGATCCCACTCCGGACGCAAGGTTCCCCTGGGGCCTCCCGCCGCGCGAAAAAACCATGATCACGCAACTTCGGCCAACTGGTTGTCCAGACCTCCGTTCCTACCGCTGCCACATCGGGAACCACAGGTACAGCGGCTCGCCCACAGCGTCAGTGTCCATAGTCGTCAGTGTCCATAGTCGCAGAGTGGCGACGCAGACGCGTCGGGCGCAGGGTCGGTCCGCCCGGGCATGACGACCGGGCCGGGAACACGGGCGGAAGCAATCTCGACGGCACGGCGATCGAGAACTGCGACGAGCCGGAACTGCGACGATCGAGAACTGCGACGCGAGCCACGCATGAACGCCTGCGCGGAACCGGCCGCGCTGAGACGATGAAGGCCGACCGGCCCGCCGGCTCGGACAGCAGGGAGGTGACGGTGCCACTGAACAGCCTGCACTACACGATCGGTCCGGCCATTGCCGTCGCCGCCACCGCCGTACTCGTGGCGGTGTGCCGGTGGGTGTTCGCACCGAACCGGACGCGTGGTAACCATAGTACTGCCACCAGTCATGGCGACTTCGGAATGCTGGTGCCGGTGGCGACGCTCCGCACGTCAACCGAAGCCGCCCGGCTACGCCAGCTTCTCGGTCAGCATGGGATACGGTCGACGTCAGGCGCGGCGCCACCTGGCCCGATTCAGGTGAACGCCGACGGGAATACCCGCCGCCACCACTTCTCCGGCTGGCACGTCATGGTGTTCCCCGAAGACTCCATGCGGGCGCGTGCCGTGGTCGCAGGCACGGAGCGGGACTGGGCCTGACGCTGCCCCGGGAACGCCGTACATAGCGTGGGCCAGCGCCGCATGGTGTCATGCGCGCCGGTCAGCCTGTGCGCCGTGCCGTGGCCGTAGCAGGCTCCCGATGGATGTCCGCGCCCAGCGCCCGCAACTGCTCGACGAAGCCACCGTAGCCGCGGTCGATGTGGTGGACCTCAGTGACGCCTGTGATCCCGTCAGCCACCAGGCCAGCCAGCACCAGTCCGGCCCCGGCCCGAACGTCCGAGGCCACGACGTGGGTGCCGACCAGACGGTCGGCAGGGCGCACGATGACGTGGTGGCCATCGGTGCGTAGCTCCGCGCCGAGCTTCAGCAGCTCCCGACAGAAAACGAACCGGCTTTCGAAAACATTCTCGGTGATGAGGGACACCCCTTCGCTGACTGCTTCCAGAGCGATCGTCTGCGGCAGCAGATCGGTCGGAAAACCCGGATACGGCAGGGTGACCACGTCGATCGACCGCGGCGGCCGGTCTGCGACGACGCGGAAGCCCTCGGGCCCGACATCCACTACGGCACCAGCCGTGGTCAGCTTGTCGAGCACGATGTCGAGATGATCGGCACGCCCGCCCCGGACCAGCACGTCCCCGCCGGTCATCAGCGCGCCGATGGCGAAGGTACCGGCCACGATCCGGTCCGCGACCGTGCAGTGCGTGGCGGGCCGCAATTCGTCGACGCCGTCGATCACCAACGTGGAGGTGCCCGCGCCGTCAAGCTCCGCGCCCATCGCCGTCAGCATCGCGCAGAGGTCGGCGATCTCGGGCTCGCGGGCGGCATTATCGATCACGGTCGTACCCTTGGCGAGCACACCAGCCATCATCAGGTTCTCGGTGGCGCCCACGCTCGGGAAGTCCAGCCAGATGGACGCTCCCTGCAGGCGGCCGGCCGACCGGGCCACAAGGATGCCCGCCTCGACATCCACCATGGCTCCGAGCTTGGTCAGACCGCTGACATGCATGTCCAGAGCGCGGCTGCCGATCGCGTCCCCGCCGGGCAGGGCCACCCGAGCTTCGCCGCAGCGGGCGACCAGCGGGCCCAGCACGACGACGGACGCCCGGATCCGGCGGACCACATCGCTGTCGGCCGCCGCACCGGGCCGTACCGGCACGTCGATCGACAACGAGCCGCCCGGGAGATCCCGCTCGACGGTCACTCCGAGCGCTCGCAGCACATCGGCCATGACCGCGACATCAAGAATGTCGGGCACAGCACGAAGAGTCGTCCGACCATGGGCCAACAGGCTCGCGGCCATCAGCTTGAGCACGGAGTTCTTCGCCCCCGGGACATCGACCTCGCCGACAAGCCGAGACCCGCCCCTGACCACGAAGCGTTCCACGGGACTCGATGCTATGGCCTGGGCACCCGGCCGTCAGCGTGGGCCGGCCGATGCGTCGAGTCGGGCCGCGCGCGATGGGGCGAGCGCGGCATAGTGTGACCGCCATGGCCATCCACCTGACCCGGATCTACACCCGCACCGGGGACGACGGGACCACCGCGCTCGGCGACATGTCCCGGGTCCACAAGACCGACCCGCGCCTGGCGGCATATGCGGACGTGGACGAGGCCAATGCCGCCATCGGCATGGCGCTGGCCCTCGGCGGTCTCGCCGAGGACATCCGGGCGCTGCTCGCCCGGGTGCAGAATGACCTGTTCGACGTCGGCGCGGATCTGTGCACGCCCATCGTGGAAGACCCGGGCTTCCCGCCGCTGCGGGTCACCGCCGCCTATGTGGAACGGCTTGAGGAAGCCTGCGACCGGTTCAACGAGAACCTCCCGAAGCTGGCCTCGTTCATCCTGCCCGGAGGCACCGCCGGTGCCGCGCTGCTACACGTTGCGCGGACGGTCACCCGCCGCGCGGAACGGTCCGTCTGGGCGCTGCGCGAAGCCGACCCGGACCGCACCGGCGCGCTTCCCGCCCGCTACCTCAACCGGCTCTCCGACCTGCTGTTCATCCTCTCCCGGGTCGCCAATCCCGGCGGGGACGTGCTGTGGGAGCCGGGCGCCAACAGCTGACGACGGCCCGGCCGGGTTGCGGCGCGAAGATGATTTTTCGCGCCGCTCACGCCATCAGGGGATTACGCGGTTCCGGCCAGGACCGCATGTTCGGCCAGGATGCTGACCCCCTGCCGGGTCACCGACAGGAATCCACCATCGACCTCGACGGTCAGGGTACGGTCGCCTGTCGTGACCCGCACCTGACCGCCGGCGACAAGGACCCCGAGCAGCGGCACATGCCCGGTCAAGACACCGATCTCACCTTCCGTGGTCCGTGCGACGACCATGTCGGCGTCCCCCGACCACACTTCCTTCTCCGGCGAGACGATCGCCACCTGCATCGGCATCGCGCTGCCGTCCTTCCTGCTGTCGTCGACCCTGGACCGCACCGATCCCGAATGCCCTGCAGTTGGTGAATGCGCCAGCCTGGCTACAGTTCCTTCGCCTTCTTCTCCGCGTCCTCGATCCCACCGCACATGAAGAAAGCCTGTTCCGGGAGATGATCGTAGTCGCCTTCGGTCAGCTTCTTGAAGGACTTGATCGTCTCTTCGAGCGGGACGAACTTACCGGGGATTCCGGTGAACTGCTCGGCCACGAAGAACGGCTGCGACAGGAACCGCTGAATGCGCCGCGCCCGGTTGACCAGGATCTTGTCCTCTTCGGACAACTCGTCGATACCGAGAATGGCGATGATGTCCTGAAGGTCCTTGTAACGCTGCAGGATGCGCTGCACCTCACGCGCCACATCGTAGTGATCCTGCCCCAGATAGCGGGCGTCGAGGATGCGCGACGTCGAGTCGAGCGGGTCGACCGCCGGGTAGATCCCCAGGTCGGAGATGGCCCGGGAAAGCACCGTGGTCGCATCGAGATGGGTGAACGTGGTGTGCGGGGCCGGGTCGGTGATGTCGTCCGCGGGAACGTAGATCGCCTGGAGTGAGGTGATCGAATGACCGCGGGTGGATGTGATGCGCTCCTGAAGCACACCCATCTCGTCGGCCAGGGTCGGCTGATAACCCACCGCACTGGGCATACGTCCGAGCAGGGTCGAGACCTCCGCGCCGGCCTGGGTGAACCGGAAGATGTTGTCGATGAACAGCAGCACGTCCTGCTTCTGGACGTCCCGGAAGTACTCCGCCATGGTCAGCGCGGCGAGCGCGATCCGCAGCCGGGTGCCGGGGGGTTCGTCCATCTGCCCGAAGACCAGCGCGGTGTCCTTGATGACGCCGGCTTCGGTCATCTCCAGGAAGAGGTCGTTTCCCTCCCGGGTGCGCTCGCCGACACCGGCGAACACCGACACACCTTCGAACTGCGTGGCGACCCGGTTGATCATTTCCTGGATGACGACGGTCTTGCCGACACCGGCGCCACCGAACAGGCCGATTTTCCCACCACGCACATAGGGCGCCAGCAGGTCGATGACCTTGATACCGGTCGTGAACATCTCCGTCTTCGACTCAAGCTGGTCGAATGGCGGTGCTGGTGCGTGAATGGACCTACGCACATCGGTATCGACGCTTTCGACGTCGAGCGGATCGCCGAGCACATTGAACAGGTGCCCCTTGGTGGCGTTGCCAACGGGAACCGTGATAGGTGAACCGGTATCCTGAACCGGCGCTCCACGCACCAGACCGTCGGTCTGTTGCATGGAAATCGCCCGAACCGTGTTGTCACCGATGTGCTGCGCGACCTCGAGCGTCAGCGTTGCGGTCTGCCCGTCGATGGTGCGATCGACGCGCAGCGCACGGTAGATCTCGGGGATCTCGTCGGGCGCGAACTCCACATCGACGACCGGGCCGATAACACGGGCGACCCGGCCGATCCCAGGGGCCTTGCCCTCCACCGCGGCGGGCGAGGTAGTGGTAACGGTCATGGCGTCCTCTGCTTCATCAAGGTGCCCTCCGCGGCTGAGCACTCCACCAGGAGACCAGCGGCTTCAAGCGGTTCATCTGCATGTCATACCCCGAAGTCGCCGGCGGCTCCTCCCGCGGCCGGCGACATCGAGGGTTCTTCGGTATAACGGTCGTCGCTCTACGCGCTACGAAGCCTGGGCGAGAGCGTTGGCCCCGCCCACGATTTCCGATATCTCCTGAGTGATCGCATCCTGGCGGGCGGCGTTCGCCCGACGGGTGTAGGTCTTGATCAGATCACCGGCATTGTCCGTCGCGGACTTCATCGCCCGCTGGCGGGCCGCCGACTCCGATGCCGCGGACTCCAGCATCGCCGCGTACAGCCGGCTCTCGACGTAACGAGGGAGCAGCGCGTCGAGTACTCCCTCGGCGGACGGTTCGAACTCGTACTGCGGGAGCGGGCCGCCGGGCGGGGGCTCGGCGGTCGTCTCCAGCGCAAGCGGAAGAATGCGATGCGCAACCGGTCGCTGGGTCAGGGTGTTGACGTACTCGGTGTAGACCGCGTGGATCTCGTCCACTCCGCCGGCCTCACCGGACTCCACGAACCGCGCGATCAGCGCATCGGCGACTTCCTTGGCGTTGTCGTAGCTCGGCTGCTCGGAGAACCCGGTGAACTCCCCGGCCAGCTCCCGACTGCGGAAGCGGTAGTACGTGACAGCCTTGCGCCCGACCGCGTACAGGAACGGCTCCTTGCCCTCCGACCGCAGCAGCTCCAGCAACTCGCCCGTCCGGCGCAGCACGTTGGCGTTGTAACCACCAGCAAGCCCACGGTCACTGGTGACCACCAGAACCGCCACTCGCCGCGGATCTGCATGCTCTGTCGTCAGCGGGTGACGAACGGTGGTCTGCGATGCCACCGCGGAGATCACTCGAGTGATCTCGTCCGCGTACGGCCGGGATGCGGCAACCCGCGCCTTGGCCTTCACGATCCTGGACGCGGCAATGAGTTCCATCGCCCGAGTGATCTTCTTGGTTGACTGGATCGAGCGGATGCGGCGCCGGTACTCACGGAGCTGGCCGGCCATGTCCTCAGCCCTCGTCCTTCGGCTTCGGCTCGTGTACCTTGATCGCCTCGCGTTCCAACTCCGACGGGTCCAGGCTCTCCGGCAACGGTTCGTTGACCAGCAGCTGCCCGTCCGACAGCGTGAACTCGGCCTTGAACTTCGCGATCAGCTGCTCCAGCGCGGTGATGGTGTCATCGTCCAGCTTGCCCGTCTCGCGGATCGTCTTGAAGACCCCCGGCTGGCTCCGCTCGATGAACTCGAGGAACTCACGCTCGAACCGGCGGATGTCCGCGACCGGCACATCGTCAAGCTGCCCGGACGTACCCGCCCAGATCGACACGACCTGCCGCTCTACCGGGAAGGGCTGGTACTGCGGCTGCTTGAGCAGTTCGACCATGCGTGCGCCCCGGTCGAGCTGGGCGCGGGATGCCTTGTCCAGGTCCGAGCCGAACGCCGAGAACGCCTCCAGCTCGCGGTACTGCGCAAGATCCAGGCGCAGCCGCCCCGCAACCGCCTTCATCGCCTTGATCTGGGCGCTACCACCGACCCGGGAGACCGAGGTACCGACGTTGATCGCCGGTCGGACGCCCTGGTTGAACAGGTCGGTCTCCAGGAAGATCTGCCCGTCGGTGATGGAGATGACGTTCGTCGGGATATAGGCCGAGATGTCGTTGCCCTTGGTCTCGATGATCGGCAGACCGGTCAGGGACCCGGCGCCGAGCTCGTCGGAGAGCTTCGCGCATCGCTCCAGGAGCCGGGAGTGCAAGTAGAAGACGTCACCGGGGTATGCCTCACGACCCGGCGGGCGGCGCAGCAGCAGCGAGATCGCCCGGTATGCCTCGGCCTGCTTCGACAGGTCGTCAAAAACGATCAGTCCGTGCTGGCCGTTGTACATCCAGTGCTGGCCGATGGCCGAACCGGTGTAGGGCGCGAGGTACTTGAGGCCGGCCGGTTCGTCGGCGGGCGCCGCCACGATGGTGGTGTAAGCCAGCGCGCCGGTCTCCTCCAGGGTGTTGAGGACAGCCCGGATCGTCGACTTCTTCTGCCCGACCGCCACGTACACGCACTTGACCTGGAGCTTCGGATCCCCCGTCGCCCAGTTCTCCCGCTGGTTGATGATCGCGTCCAGCGCGACGGCGCTCTTGCCGGTCTGCCGGTCGCCGATGATCAGCTGACGCTGACCACGGCCGATGGCGGTCATCGCGTCCACCGCCTTGATACCGGTCTGGAGCGGCTCCTTGACCGGCTGGCGCTGGACGACCGTGGGCGCCTGCAGCTCCAGAGCACGGGTCTGGGTGGAGACGATCTCGCCGAGCCCGTCGATCGGGCGGCCCAGCGGATCGACCACCCGGCCGAGGAAGCCGTCGCCGACCGGGACCGAGAGGATCTGGCCGGTGCGGCGGACCTCCTGGCCTTCCTCGATATGTTCGGACTCGCCGAGGATGACACAGCCGATCTCGGCGATGTCAAGGTTCAACGCCAAGCCCAGCACGCCGCCGTGGAACTCCAGCAGCTCATTGGTCATGACGTGCGGAAGGCCCTCGACCCGCGCGATGCCGTCGCCGGCGACGACGACCCGGCCGACCTCCTCCCGCTCCCCGACGGATGCCTGGTAGGAGTCGACGTAGTCCCGGAGGGCGGCGCGGATTTCCTCCGGTCGAATGGAGAGTTCAGTCATCGCTTCGGTCCTTCAATAAATGGTGAGGGCACGTCCCGCAGGTCATGCGAGGTCTGGGTGTCCACGAGAGCGCTCTATCGGTACAGCCGCCGGCGCGCGTCGGTGAGGCGGCGGAGGACGCTGCCGTCGACCACCTCGTCACCGATCCGCACGACAACGCCGCCCAGAACGGCGGGGTCGACATCCATCTGGAGCTGGACATCACGACCAAAATACCGGCTGATCGCTGTCCGCAACCGAAAGATCTGGTCCCCCGCGAGAGGTACAGCCGTGCGCACCACGGCGACGAGCCGGTTTCGGCGTGCGGCTGCGATCACGGTCAGTTGCTCGAGACGACGTTCGAGATCACCGTGGTAACGCTCGGCGACTGCACGCTGAACAAGACGTATCGTTACGGCGTTGGCCTTGCCGTCCAGAAGCCTGGCCAGGAGTTCCTGCTTCGCGGGCCACGGGGCCGCCGGGTCGCTGAGGGCCAAGGACAGTTCAGGTGTCCGGTTGAGGATGCGACCGAACCGGAACAGCTCGTCCTCCACGTCGTCGAGGACGCCCTCGCGCTGTGCCCGGGCGAGCAGGACCTCGACCCCGAGCTCGGACAACGCGTGTTGGATGTCGAGCGGCCGGGCCCAGCGGCCGGTAGCCGCGACCGCCACGACGTCGAGAGCCTCCGCCGAGATCTTGTCGCCGAACAAACGGGCGGCAAGGCCGGCGCGAGCCGATCCGGGCACTCCCGGATCGGCCAGCGCCCGGCGGATCGCCAGCTCCCGGCTGAGAAGGTCCACCACCGCTTCAAGGTCGTCCGCGAGACGGCCGAGGTCAACCGGATGACGGGACCGCGTCCCGGTACCGGGCGGCCCGGTCGCGGTCAGCTCGTCCAGGCGAGCTCGCGCCGAGGCCAGGGAATGTCGGCTGGATCCCTCCATGCCTCAGCCCCCCGGACCAGCCGGAGCCGGAATCGCAGACTCGTCCGGGTGCTCCAGACCCGCGATGAAGTCGTCGACCAGCTGGCGCTGGCGGTCGTCGCGCTCCAGCTCATGACCGACGATCTTCGTCGCGAGCTCGAGGGCGATGTCACCGACCTCGCGCCGGAGTTGAGCGACGATCTGCGTCCGTTCCGCGGCGAGTTGTGCCTCGCCCCGCGCCTTGATCTCAGCGACCTCGGTATCTGCCTGCGCACGCAGTTCCGCGAGGATCTGGCTTCCCTGCTCGCGGGCGTCCTCACGGATGCGGGCAGCCTCGGTCTGCGCGTCGGCGAGCTGCGCGCGGTAGGAGGTGAGAAGCTCCTGAGCCTCCTGCTGGGCGTGCGCGGCACGGGCGAGGCTGCCCTCGATTCCCTCGGTCCGCTCGGCGTATGTCCGCTTGATCTGCGGGTAGACCTTCCAGAAGAAGAAGGCCACCAGCAGACCGAACGCCAAGGCACCGATCAGCAGTTCGCCGAGCGGTGGGACAAGGACGTTCTCATCCGAGTGTGCGCTGTCCCCGGCGGCCAGCAACAGTGTTGCGGTAACCACGGTGTCTCCCCCGGCTTAGGGGAAGACGAACGGGACGACGAAGCCGATCAGGGCCAGTGCTTCCGCCAGGGCGAAGCCGATAATCATGTACCGGAAGGCGACCTGCTCCGCTTCGGGCTGGCGGGCGATGGCCTGCACACCGAGACCGAAGATAAGGCCGATGCCGATACCCGGCCCGATGGCCGCCAAGCCGTATGCCACCGCGCCGAGGGAGCCGCTCACCTGGTCGGCAGCAGCAAGCACCAAGGAGGTGTCTGCCATGTCATATTCCTTTTCCAGTCGGGCACCGGGACCTGCCACGGTGCTGATCGAAGTGCTGATCGGGGTGTCCGAACTTTTTTATGCGTGCGCCCCGGCTGGCGCGCCGCTCATCGCGGGCGCCCCACTCGCGGCAGGAGCATGGTCAGTCGCCGGAGAACTTTCATGGCCACCGCCGGCTTCGATCGCACCGGAGATGAAGGCGGCCGTGAGGATCGTGATGATGTAAGCCTGCAAGCCGTCGATGACGAGTTCGAAGCCGGTCAGCACGATCGTCATGAGCAGCGAGGCGAACCCGAAGACAAAAGGCGGCTTGGGTAGCAGGTACTCCGCGCCGAGCGAGAAGACCAGGAGCAGGATGTGGCCGGCGAACATGTTCGCGAACAACCGGACCGCGAGCGTGAACGGCCGCACGAGCATGGTCGACATGACCTCGATCGGCCCAAGCAGAACCTTGACAAAGACAGGCGCGGTCGGCGCCGGGTTGATCATATGCCCGAAGTACGCTCGTGCGCCGTTGGCCTTGATGCCGGCGTGGTTGAACAGCACATAGGTCACAGCGGAGAGGACGATCGGAATGGCTATTCGCGAGGTCGGCGGGAACTGGGCGCCGGGAACAATCGCGAGCACATTACAGATGAACACGAAGCTGAAGAGCACGACCAGGTACGGGGTGTACTTCCGCCCCTTCTCGCCGATGACGTCCCGGGCGATCGACGTGTCGATGAAGTCGTAGATCGACTCACAGACGTTCTGCAGTCCGCGGGGCACGACCGTGGCCCGCCGGAAGCCGAGCCAGAAGACCACACCGACGAAAAGCGCGGCGAAGATCCCCAGCGCAGTCGCCTTGTTCAAGTAGAAATGAACCGGTCCGAGATCGACGTCGAACCAGTGCGGCGGCTGGAAGACCTCCTTGGTCGGGCCCTTGAAGCCCTCATCAGCGAGGACCAGGGGTCCCGCGGGGACCGGCACGACGGACACCTCCATGATCGAAATACACTCTCACCAGCTAAGGAAGAGACGCAGCCGTACCGGCGGCGGTGTGGACTCACCCTATCTGGTTCAGGCGGGACAGCCCCGCCAGGCGCGGGCCGGCTCCCGCTCGGATACGGCGCCGCACCACGCATGACCATCCATCGACACGGCATGATCATGAGTCCGGCAGGACCGACGGGAGACACGACTCACACCGGATGTCCGCAAGTGGACACCCAGCACTGGCGATACTATCCACACCCTGTGGCGATCGGCATCAACTCCATGCCGCCCAGAGCTGGTTCACTCCCTTGTTCACCTGAAAGTAGCCGGCAGGTTCATTTTTACGACGTGCTTCTCACGCTGAGAAGTCAAAGCAAGACCGCGGGCAACTGTCGAGCTCGATCAGAAACGCCGCGTAGCCCTGCTGATCACAAGATAGAGCGACGCTGCCATGCCGAGGAGGACACCGATCGGCAGGAAGACCGTGCCGAGTCCGGTGAGCCGGTCAATCCCGTAGCCGACCAGCCCCCAGAACCCGATGCCGGCCAGCAGGGTGCCGACCGCCGTCCAGGCTTCATCGGAGACCAGGCCGGGCCGGTACGGGCGACGCGGCGGTCCGTCGTCTGGGTGCCTTGCAGGGCCGCCGGCCGCGCGCGAAGAACCATCCTCGCGCGGCCTTTGGCCGGTCGGCTCCGCAGGGCCGCCGGCCGGCGGCGTCGGTTCGACTTCGCTCACCCGTTCAGGGTGTCACGCCGGGAGTCCTGCCGCGCCTGGAAGACCGTGGGGTCGTAGAACGGGACCCGGGTATGGGTGGCGACCCACAGCTCGGCGCCGAGCCATCCGAAGACTCCCACGAAGATGGCCCAGGCGAAGGCTGCGAGATCGATGCTGGTCGACCCTTCGAGGTTCACGAGAAGAGCACCGAGAATTATGATCTTCATAAGGTAGGTACCCAGCGCAGCTGGCAGCACCATCGCTCGCGCGCGCTGGGCGACAACGCTCACCGCCACCTTGCTGGCCGCAAAGAAGAACCCGACCAGGCACAGACCGATTACGACGGCGACGATTCCGGCCCCGCCCCGGGTGAAACCCGCGACCACGAGGCTGGGAACGGCGAGGGCGGCGAGCACGCCCAGACCGAGTCTGATCGTCCGCCCGGTAGCCACGATCATGCGCGTCGCACCGATCGCTGACCGGTCAGCAACAGGACTAGGAGCCCGATCAGTCCGAGGCCGACCACGGCGGCAAGAATGGGCAGCGGTTGCCGCGAGAAGGATGCGGCCACCCCGCCGAAGCCGAGCAGAGCCGCCCAGAAGTACATGATGAGAACCGCGCGGACGTGGGATTTTCCGATCTCCAGCATCCGGTGGTGCAGATGCATCTTGTCCGCGGCGAACGGCGACCGGCCGGCGCGGGTCCGGCGGATCACGGCTAGTCCGAGGTCGATGAACGGCACCGCCAGCACGGCCAGCGGAATGGCCAACGGAATCAGCGACGGCAGGGATCGGGACGGCCCGGCGTATCCGCCATAGGCGACCTGTCCGGTCACCGAGATCATGGACGCCGCCGACAGTAGACCGACCAGCATCGAGCCGGAATCCCCCATGAACAGACTGGCCGGGTTGAAGTTGTGCGGCAGGAAGCCCAGGCATACCCCGGCGGTGACCGCGGCCAGCAAGGCCCCCGGCGCCGCCCGGGAAAAGTGATTGATCACAGCGACCTCATAGGCAAAGTAGAACGTGGCCCCCGCGGCAATCGCCGCAACCCCCGCGGCAAGGCCATCCAGCCCGTCGATGAAGTTCATGGCGTTAACGAGAATGACCGTGGCAAAGATCGACAGTGGCACGGCTGTCTCGGGTCCGAAGCTGAAGGTGGTGTCGCTGTCCGGATTGACGGCGAACGACCACTGGACTCCCAGCAGCACCATCACACCGGCGGCGGCGACCTGACCCGCGAGCTTCGTGATCGCGTCCAGCGGCCATCGATCGTCCACCACCCCGAGCAGGCAGATCACTACACTCGCGACACCCACCGCATGCGGCTCGGCCCAGTCCCGCGAGACCGAGGACAGGAACGGCAGCTCATCGGCGACCTCCAGACCGGCGACGACGCCCGCGAGCATGGCCAGTCCGCCGAGTCGCGGAGTCGGCACGGCGTGCACATCACGATCACGGACAGTGGCGACGGCGCCGATCCAGATGGCAAAGCCCCGCGCGACCGGCGTGCACAGAAAGGTGACCGCCGCCGACACCGCGAATACGAGTAGATACTCCCGCAATAGCCTGACGCCTTCGCTGACTTACCGCACCACCGCGCTAGCGCCGGTAAGCCGGATGCCGGCCGACCAGGACGGATACGGCTCTGGCTACATCAGAGCCCGCCGACGGGTCACGGACCGCCCGACCGATCAGCGCCGCGATCTCCTTCATCTCGCCTTCCCGCATGCCCTGAGTGGTCACCGCCGGGGTACCGACGCGGATACCAGAAGCGACCGCAGGCGGTTGCGGGTCGTACGGGATGGCGTTCTTGTTCAGCGTGATCCGCGCCGCGTCGCACCGGGCTTCGGCATCCTTGCCGGTTACCCCAAGATCGCGTAGGTCGAGCAGGGCGAGGTGGGTGTCGGTACCGCCGGCGACCGGCCGCACGCCTTCGGCCGCGAGCCCGTCCGCGAGGGCCTGGGCGTTGACGATGACCTGACGGGCGTACTCGGCGTAGGCCGGGGTCGCGGCCTCCCGCAACGCCACCGCTTTGGCGGCGACCGCGTGCATGAGCGGGCCGCCCTGGCTGAACGGGAACACCGCCTTGTCGATCCGCTGGGCAAGTTCTTCCCGGCATATGATCATCCCACCTCGAGGCCCTCGCAGGACCTTGTGGGTGGTGAAACTGACCACGTCGGCGTACGGCACCGGGCTGGGGATGGCTCCGCCCGCGACTAGGCCGATGAAGTGCGCGGCATCGACCATCAGCCACGCCCCGACCTCGTCCGCGATCGAGCGGAAGGCAGCGAAGTCGATCAGCCTGGGATACGCGGTGGCGCCACAGATCATCATTTTGGGCCGGTGCTGCCGCGCGAGGTCCCGAACCTCATCGTAGTCGATCAATTCGGTGTCCGCGCGCACTCCGTAGGCGACGACATCGAACCACTTCCCACTGAAGTTCACTCGGCTGCCATGAGTGAGATGACCACCGTGCGGGAGTGACATCGCCAACACGGTGTCGCCAGGGGCGAGCAGCGCGGCGTAGACCGCGAAGTTGGCCTGAGCCCCGGAATGCGGCTGCAGGTTCGCGTGCTCGGCACCGAACAGCGCCTTTGCCCGGGCGATGCCGATCTCCTCCGCACGATCGACAACCTGGCACCCGCCGTAGTAGCGACGGCCCGGATAGCCCTCGGCGTACTTGTTCGACAACGTCGACCCGAGGGCCGCCAGCACCGCCGGCGAGGTGAAGTTCTCACTCGCGATGAGCTGGAGACCCCCACGGAGCCGGTCCAGTTCGTCCAGGACCACATCCGCGATCTCTTCGTCCTCGGCACGGAGCTGATCGAAGTCCGGGCCCCAGAACGGGGTGCTCATAAGCTGCCTCTCCTCCTGCGCGACTGGCCCCTGGCTGCGCGACTGGCCCTGGCCGCGTGAAGGCGGCCGGGCCAGGAGCGACCGAGCTCGGGATCGTCCCGATCGCGACGCCCCGTCTTCGACTGCGTCAATCCCAGACAGCTTACGGCGCAGAGCCGCAGCGGGCCGGGAGCGTCACACGGTTACCGCGGGTTCCTGGACTGACGGCAGAACCTCGCGCAACGCCGTCATGGTGACCGCACCCGCCCGCAGTACCCGAGGGACCTCACCGGTGCAGTCGACGATCGTCGATGCGATGCCGGCCGAGCACGGCCCGCCGTCGAGGTACACCTCGGCTGAGTCACGCAGCTGCGCCATGGCGTCTTCCACCGTGGTCGCAGGTGCCTGACCGCTGATGTTCGCGCTGGACACGGCCATCGGCCCGGTACGGCCGAGCAGTTCGATGGCGACCGGATGCAGTGGCATCCGCACCGCGACAGTGCCCCGGGCGTCCCCGAGATCCCAGCTCAACGACGGCGCATATGGCACGACCAGAGTCAGCCCACCCGGCCAGAATGCCCGGATCAGATCCCGCATCGGCTCGGTGACCTGCTCGACGAGCCCGTCGAGGGTGCGCCATGCACCAACCAGTACCGGGACGGGCATGTCCGGTCCGCGGCCTTTGGCCGCCAGCAACGCGCGCACAGCGACCTGGTCGAAAGCGTCCGCACCAATGCCGTACAGCGTGTCAGTGGGCAACACGACGAGCCTGCCATGGCGCACCGCGCGCGTCGCCGCCTCAAGACCGGCCGCACGCCGTTCGGAGTCCGCGCAGTCGTACCGTTCGCTCACTGACTCCCTTGGCCTCACTGGCTCCCCCATTATTTCAGTGGTGCTCCGTCACTTCGGCAGTGCGTCACTTCGGCAGTGCCTCATTTCGGCAGTATGTCGTGACAGCGCCGGCACCTCGGCCCTGCCCGGCTCCCTGCCGGGTCCGTACCGACCGGTCCCGGTGCCCGTGCGAGGCCTGCGCGAGGCCGAGACGAACCGGGCCCGCCCCGCCAGGTCGGGATGGTCCCGAACATCGTCCCAGTAGCCGGATGCATGCAGCAGCGCAGGGGCGTCCAAGCCGTGCCGGTCGGAGTGTTCGATCACCAACTGCCCGCCGTCGCGCAACAGGTCGCCTGCCACCTGGGCAACGGCGCGCACCCCCGCCAGACCGTCTGGTCCGGCCCACAGCGCGGCAGGAGGATCATGCTTACCGACCTCGGGTTCGACCAGGTCCCGTTCGTCATCCCACAGGTAGGGCGGGTTACTCACCACCAGATCGACCCGGCCGAACAGATCCGCAAGCTCTCGGGCAACCGTGGCAACCGTGGCAACCGGCTCGCGAACGTCGTCGATGCCGCATCCGGCCGGCTCGATCCCGACGTCGGCGTGATGCAGGGTCACCCGGCCGTCGGCGTCGGTGAAGCCACGGGCCGCGATGTTGCGTGCCGCCCAGGCCAGCGCTCCCGGATCACGTTCGACAGCGTGTACCCGCGCGCCGGGTAGTTCCTCGGCCAGGGCGAGAGCGATCGCGCCGGAGCCGGTGCAGAGGTCCACACAGACCGGTCGTGTCCACCCGGCCGCCCGAACCGCGTCGAGTGCCCAGCCGACCACGGTTTCGGTCTCCGGTCGGGGTATGAACACGCCCGGGCCCACGGCAAGAGTGAGATAACGGAAACCGACGGTGCCCACCAGGTGCTGAAGGGGCACCCGCGCAACCCGCCGGGCCACGAGCTCGGCAAACCGCTCCAGGTCCGCCGGGGTCATGGATGCCGTCAGCGGCAGGCGGCGGCGAGGCTCACCGGTCACGTAGGCCGCGAGCTCTTCGGCGTCTGACCGGGGACTTGCGACCCCGGCCGCGGCGAGAGCGGCGACTGCTGCACGCACGGACGAAACCACCGGACCCATGGGAACGGGCGTCGTCGGCAGAAGGTGGTGCCCGACGGAGGTCACGACGACGCTCCGGCCGAGAGCCTCGCCTGCAGGTCCGCGGCAACCAGCGCGTCCAGTACGTCGTCGAGTTCACCGTCGAGTACCTGATCGAGGTTGTGTGCTTTGAATCCGACCCGGTGATCGCTGATCCGGTTCTCCGCGAAATTGTAGGTACGAATCCGCTCGGAGCGGTCCACTGTACGAACCTGACTGGCCCGTGCCGCCGACGCCTCGGCCTGTGCCCGCTCGCGGGCGACGACCAGCAGTCGGGCCCGCAGAATGCGCAACGCCGACTCCTTGTTCTGCAGCTGACTCTTCTCATTCTGGCAGGAGACCACGAGGCCGCTGGGAAGATGGGTGATACGTACCGCCGAGTCCGTCGTGTTGACGCTCTGCCCACCGGGGCCCGAGGAGCGATACACATCGATGCGCAGCTCATTGGGGTCGATCTCGACTTCGACCGCCTCGGCTTCGGGTAGCACCAGGACCCCGGCCGCCGAGGTGTGAATACGACCGGCCGACTCGGTGACCGGAACCCGCTGCACCCGGTGCACACCGCCCTCGAACCGCAGCCGCCCGAACACGCCGCCGGTGGTCATCCGGCCGGCCTTCACCGCCACACTCACATCCCGATAGCCGCCGAGGTCGCTGGGATTCGCGTCCAGGATCTCAGCCCGCCAGCCGCGCCGCTCGGCGTACCGCAGGTACATCCGGAGCAGGTCGCCGGCGAAGAGCGCAGACTCCTCACCGCCCGCGCCCGCCTTGATCTCCAGGATCGCGTCCCGGGCGTCGTCAGGGTCGGTGGGTACCAGATGGGCGTGGAGGCGGTCCCGCAACACCGCGTGCGCGGCCTCGAGCTCCGCGACCTCGGCGCGAAACGAGACGTCCTCGGCGGCGAACTCGCGGGCGGTCGCGAGGTCCGCATCGACCCGATCCAACTCGCGCGCGGTCTCCACGACCGGGATCAGTTCCGCGTACCTGCGCCCGAGGCTGCGTGCCAGCGCCGGATCGGCGTGCACTGTCGGATCGGCGAGACGGCCCTCCAGCTCGGCGTGCTCGGCAAGCAGACCGTCGAGTGGAGTGGTCATTTCGGGCATCTCCTGGTCTATTGGCCGAAGGCGGTGCGACGATGTTCTTGCGCGCCGCCGGAGGCCCGCTGAACGTCACCAGCCAAAGGCGACGCGACGATGCTCTTCCGCGTCGCCGGCGGCCCGCTGAACGTCACCAGCCGAAGGCGGCGCGACACGAACGCCAAACAGCGCCCGCGCCGCTGTCGGACAGGGCACGGGCGCTGTAAACGCGCTATTTCGTCCCAGGTCCGGGCTTGTCACCGGGACGACGGCGACCGAAGCGCCGCTCGAATTTCTCGACCCGACCGCCGACATCCAGAATCTTCTGCTTGCCGGTGTAGAACGGGTGGCACTGTGAGCACACCTCAGCATTGATCACGCCGTCCGCCTTGGTGCTACGGGTCGTGAACGTGGAGCCGCAGGTGCAGACGACCGTGGTCCCATGGTACGTCGGATGAATGTCAGCCTTCATGATCCTTCTTCCCGAAGTGGCCGCCGGGTCGCCCTACCATGACGGCGAGAGCGTGAACCGGTGCCGGGTTCCAGTCTGCCAGAAGCTTCTAGGAGGCCCCGGGACAGCACCGCAGGCGCTGTCCCGGGGCGGTCTCACGACAACAGACTCTTAGTGGTCGGCAATAGGGGACGCGGCGTCGCGGGGTTGGGGCACGCACCTCGCCTCGTTGTCGTCGGTCGGCACCCGACACCTCCGGTGCCTCCCTCCGCCGCCTCGCGATGCACGCACCCCAACCCCGCTCCTTGATCCACGCCCCTACTGCCGGGCGCTCTTAGTCCTGCCCTGGAGTCGTCTTCGCGATCTGCATCAGGAACTCGTAGTTCGTCCGCGTTTGCTTCAACCTCTCCAGAAGAAGATCGAGTGCTTGCTGGGACTCCAGAGTATGCAGGACCCGGCGCAGCTTATGCATGATCACAAGCTCGTCCGGCGCAAGCAGGATGTCCTCCTTGCGGGTTCCGGACGGGTCGACGTCGATCGCCGGGAAGATCCGCTTGTCGGCGATCTTCCGATCAAGCTTGAGCTCGGCGTTGCCCGTTCCCTTGAACTCCTCGAAGATCACAGTGTCCATCGTGGAGCCCGTCTCCACCAGCGCCGTGGCGATAATCGTCAATGACCCGCCGTTCTCGATGTTCCTGGCAGCACCGAGGAACCGTTTCGGCGGGTAGAGCGCGGTGGAGTCCACACCACCGGACAGGATCCGGCCGGATGCGGGAGCAGCCAGGTTGTAGGCCCGCCCGAGTCGGGTGATCGAGTCGAGCAGCACGACGACGTCCTCGCCCAGTTCCACCAACCGCTTGGCCCGCTCGATGGAGAGCTCGGCGACACTGGTGTGGTCGGACGGGGGCCGGTCGAAGGTTGACGCGATGACCTCACCCTTGACCGACCGCTGCATGTCGGTCACCTCTTCTGGGCGTTCGTCGACGAGAACGACCATGAGGTGGCATTCCGGGTTGTTCGTCGTGATCGCGTTCGCGATGGCCTGCAGCACCATCGTCTTTCCCGCCTTCGGTGGGCTGACGATCAACGCCCGCTGGCCCTTTCCGAGCGGCATCACCAGGTCGATCACCCGGGTTGTCAGCAACTGCGGCTCGGTCTCCAGGCGCAGCCGCTCCTGCGGGTAAAGCGGGGTCAGCTTGGTGAACTCGGGCCGGTTACGCGCCTCATCCGGTTCCAGGCCGTTGACCGTGTCGAGCCGGACCAAGGCGTTGTACTTGTCCCGCCGCTGCTCGCCCTCCTGCGGCGCCCGGACGACGCCGGTGATCGCGTCGCCGCGGCGCAGCCCATGGCGACGGACCTGGGCCAAGCTGACGTAGACGTCGGTCGGGCCGGTCAGGTAACCGCTGGTTCGCACAAATGCGTAGTTGTCAAGAACGTCGAGGATGCCCGCGACCGGGACCAGCACGTCGTCCTCGCGGACCACCGGCTCCGACTCGCTGAAACCGCCACCCTGGCGGCCGCGGTTGCGGCCACGCTCACGGAACCTGCCGCGGTTGCGCCGGTTCCCGCTGGCGAAGTCGTCATCGCGCTCAACCTGACCCCGGTCACCCGAACCCCGCTCGACCTGACCCCGGTCACCCGAACCCCGCTCGACCTGACCCCGGTCACCCGAACCCCGCTCGACCTGACCCCGGTCACCCGAACCCCGCTCGACCTGACCCCGGTCACCCGAACCCCGCTCGACCTGACCCCGGTCACCCGAACTCCGGTCACTCTGACCTCGGCCCTGCCGGTCGCCTTGTGACCGCCCTTGCCGCTCGCTGGCGACGGGACGGTCAACCGACGCACGGTCTCCGTCGGCCTGCTGACGATCACGCCGGTCATCCCGACCACGCACGTTGCCGTTGTCCGACACGCGGGGAGCAGTGGCCGGTGCTGCCACGGACAGCTCCGCTGGGGCGGTGGAGACAGGCGCGCCGGGCGCGCTGACTGCGACAGGCGCGGCGGCTGGGCTGGCCGGCGCGGCCCCGACCACCGCGGCGTCCTCCGTGCCGACGGCTTGCACGCTCTCGGATCCGTTCACCGGACCAGACGAGGCCGCGCCACCATGGGTATCCCCGGGGCCGGGCAACGCCTCGGTCAGCGTCGTCTGCTCGCCGAGTGCGGTGGACGGACTTCCCGATGCCCGGGAAGCCCCACGACGGGTCCGGACCCGGGTGGCGCCCTCGACCGGCGCGGTCGCCTCAGCGGCGGATGACGCCACCGTGGGCTCCGCCGCGTCCGCGGCCTTTGTGTTCGTGTTCGTGTTCGTGGACGGACCTCGTGTGCTTCGGGCCGGTTGCGCATCGGCGGCGTCGGCGCCAGCCATGGCCGATTGCGGGGCTGGCGCATCTGCGCCCCCAGCGACGCCGGCGGGAGTCTGAACGTTCTGGATGGCCGCGATGAGCTGCCCCTTTCGCAGGCGTCCCACGCCCTGGATACCCAACGAAGTTGCCATGGCCTGCAGCTCCGGCAGGAGCATGGCTGAAAGGCCGGTGCCTGACCGCCGGCGCCGCGGAGAACCAGCGTCCACGGACGACGTCGGTGTCTGAGACTCCGCGGACTCACGTGCGCTGTCAGGCAGCACGTCGGTGGTGTCGCTCAAGATGTTCCTTCCCTGAAGGGACCGGCTCAAGGGAGCCGGGTGACGCTTGTTGACCTTCTTCGCCTGGGCATCCCAGATGGAAACGATGTTCAGCGCCAGGTGGGCAAGCAGAGCGCCCGTGGACGGCGCCAACGGCCGAACGCCGCGTGCGAACTCGTCAATCCCGCTGAGGACTTGTCGGTGCTGGCCGAGGCTTCGATGACGAGGCTGAGGCACCAAGTTCCGGTACCAGGATCCGGCTACGATGAACCGGTAGCACCGGCGGGCGAGCACGCGCCGCGGCGGCAGCGAGTGCAGTCATCAGACTATCCAGACGGAGTCACCTGGGCAACAACCTTCGAGCGGCTTTGCTTCCCGGTCCTCCGTTTCCAGCCCGAGGCGCGACCATTTCGGCTGAATGTCAGCCTCAGGCGCAACCGTCCGGCCGGGCCCATGAGAGGTTCGGACGGGAAACCGGGTCACATGGGAGACCTGACGTGGACCGCAGCCTCTGCAGACGTCAACCTGCGGCGAGCTCGACCTGTGCCCCGTGCCTGTCCACAGGCAGGTCGAGCACTGTGAAACCGTCCCAGCCACATGCGCGGGCGGCATCAGCCTGCTCCGCACCGACTGCCAGGACCAGCACTGTTGGTCCGGAACCCGACAGAACGGCCGCCAGGCCCGCCGCTCGCAGACGGCTGAGAAGGTCACGGGTTTCAGGCATGGACGACAGGCGGTAGGGCTGGTGCAGCCGGTCGTCGGTGGCCGCCAGCAGTGCATCCACCCATGGCACCGGACCCAACCGGTTGTTACCGAGCCGAGTACCGGAAAAGTGGCTGTTATCGGGCTGAACTGTCTGCTCCTGCCTATCGCCGGGCTCGGTCCCCACCCTCTCCGGGTGCACCGTCTCCGTCGGGTGCACCGTCTGCCGGTGCAGTGCCCCTGACATCGCCATGGCCAACAGCGCCGCGCGTCCCGCGTTCGCCGCCGCATCGCCATGCGACACATTCAAAGGCAGCGCAGCCCGAGCCGCAGATGTCGCCTGGCGGCGAGCGGGAACAAACGCTACTGGCCGCAAATCATCCGGTGGATTGGTGCGGACCACCTGTGGGCAACCGGCGTCATCGTACCACGCCACGGTGAAGCCGCCGTAGAGTGCGGGCGCGACGTTGTCCGGATGGCCCTCGATCTGGCAGGCCAGAGCGAACACGTCCGTGGTACTCAGGCGACCTTCGCCCAGCGCGCTCGCGGCCAGGATGCCTGCCACGATGGCCGCGGCCGACGAACCAAGCCCACGGCCGTGCGGGATGCGGTTGACACAGGTCAACCTGAGCCCAAGCGGTGCGAGGCCGAGCGCGTCAAGCCCGGCCCGCAACGCACGCACGATCAGATGGGTCTCGTCCCGGCAACCGTCATCCTCACCGGTCACGTCAATCGACAGGCCCGAGTCGGTGGTGACCACCGTCAGATCGTCATACAGGCCGAGCGCGAGACCACAGGCGTCAAAACCCGGGCCGAGATTCGCGCTGGTCGCCGGCACCCGCACGCTGACCCCGGCCGCCCCCGGACCCCGGGCCGCGCGGCTCACGACCGCTGCAGATCAAGGGCCGCGGCCGCGGCGGCAGCCGTAGCCGGTATGGTCACCGGCTTGGCCGCCCCGCTGATCGCCCACTCGGGGTCCTTGAGGCCGTTGCCCGTCACCGTGCACACGACCTTCTCACCCGCCTGGATGAGGCCTGCGGCACGCGCCTGGAGAAGTCCCGCCACACTGGCCGCGCTGGACGGCTCGACGAACACTCCTTCTTTGCGCGCGAGCAGTCGGTAGGCCGAGAGGATCTGACGGTCGTTGACCGCGTCGATCGTGCCGCCGGATGCGTCCCGGGCAGCAAGCGCGAAAGCCCACGACGCGGGGTTGCCGATCCGGATCGCGGTGGCGATCGTCTGCGGCGCTGTGACCACGCTGCCACGCACAATGGGTGCGGCACCCGCCGCCTGGAAACCGTGCATGCGGGGCCGGCCGGAACCGTGGAGTGCGTCCTCCTCCACGTAGCCACGCCAGTAGGCGGTGATGTTCCCCGCGTTCCCGACCGGCAGGCAGTGCGCGTCGGGTGCAGCGCCCAGATCCTCGACGATCTCGAAGGCAGCGGTCTTCTGCCCTTCCAGACGGAACGGGTTGACCGAGTTGACCAGGGTGACCGGGCAGGTTTCGGCAAGCTCTCTGGCGACCCGCAGACAGTCGTCGAAGGAGCCGTCAAGCTGCAGCAGCCGCGCCCCGTGCACCAGCGCCTGAGCCAGCTTCCCCAACGCGATCTTTCCGCTGGGTACGAGCACGGCACAGGTCAACCCGGCCCGGGCCGCGTACGCGGCGGCGCTCGCGCTGGTGTTACCGGTGGACGCGCAGATCACCGCCTGTGAACCCGCCTCGACCGCGCGGCTGATCGCCATGGTCATCCCACGGTCCTTGAACGAACCGGTCGGGTTGGAGCCCTCAATCTTAAGATGAACATCACATTCGGTCACCGCCGAGAGGTGCACGGCGGGAAGCAGAGGCGTGCCACCTTCCCGGAGGGTCACGACCGGCGTGTTCGAGGAGACCGGCAGACGGTCCCGGTACTCCTCGATCACGCCGCGCCACACCCGCCGGGTGCGGCTATCCGGACCCGGTGCCCGTCCGCTCGTCGCGGCCGTGTCCGTCGTCCGCGCCTGCGATGTTGCTGCTGGCGATGTTGCTACTGGCGATGTCGTCACAGCTCACCTCCCTCTACCCGCATCACGCCCGCGACCGCCCGCACGACGTCCAGCTCCCGCAGTTCCTCGACTGTCGCGGACAGAGCCGCGTCGCTGGCGGTATGCGTGATCAGAACAAGACTGGCGTCGTCACCGTGGCCGTCCTGGCGGACACTCTGGATGGAAACGTCCTGACGGGCGAACGCGGCAGCGACCGAGGCGAGCACCCCGGTCTTGTCCGTCACGTCCAAGTTGATGTAATAGCGCGTCACGGTGGCGCCCATCGGCAGGACGGGCAGATCGGCATAGGCGGACTCGCCCGGACCGCGGCGTCCGGCCAGCCGGTTGCGTGCCACCGCCACCAGGTCACCCAACACCGCGGACGCGGTAGGAGAACCACCCGCCCCGCGACCGTAGAACATCAGCTGCCCGGCCGCCTCCGCCTCAATGAACACGGCGTTGAACGCCTCCCGGACCCCGGCCAGCGGATGGGAACGGGGAATCATCGCAGGATGCACCCGCACACTCACACCCGGTGCATCGGGTGACCGTTCGGCGATAGCCAGCGCCTTGACCGTGCATCCCATGGCGCGGGCCGTGGCGATGTCCGCGGCGGTGACGCTGCCGATGCCCTCCCGGTGGACATCGGCAAGGGTGACCCGGGTGTGGAACGCAAGCTGCGCGATGATCGCGGCCTTGGCGGCGGCGTCGAATCCGTCGATGTCCGCGCTCGGGTCGGCCTCGGCGTAGCCGAGCGTGGTCGCCTCGTCGAGGGCCTCGGCGAACCCGGCGCCGGTCTCATCCATCCGGGTGAGGATGAAGTTGGTCGTGCCGTTGACGATGCCGAGTACGCGTCGGACCCGATCACCGGCGAGACTCTCCCGCAGCGGGCGCAGCAGCGGGATCGCACCGGCGACCGCCGCCTCGTAGTAAAGATCCACACCGCGGTCGGCTGCCGCGCCGTACAGCGCGGCACCGTGGGTGGCAAGGAGCGCCTTGTTCGCGGTCACCACCGATTTCCCCGCGCCCAACGCCGCGTGCAGCCAGGTGCGGGCCGGCTCGATGCCGCCCACCACCTCCACGACGATGTCGACGTCGTCCCGGGTCGCGAGACCTTCCGCATCCGTGGTGAACAGCGCCGGATCGACCGGCAGGTCACGGACGACCGACAGGCGACGGATCGCGATGCCGGCGAGTTCCAGGGGTGCGCCCACCCGGGCGGCGAGGTCCTCGGAGTGGGTGTGCAGGAGCCGGACGACCTCGCCGCCGACCACCCCGCACCCCAGCAGCGCAATCCTCATCCCGCGTTCCTCACCATGGTGTCCTCGTCGCGTCCAGCGTCAGGGACGCCCGGCCCGGGGACGTCCGCCTCGGGAACGTCCGCCTCGTCGATGTCAAGACGCAGCAGGTCCGCTTCCGTCTCCCTGCGGACGATCACATGGGCCCGTCCGGCGCGGACCGCGACGACGGGTGGCCGCGGAACATGGTTGTAGTTGCTGGCCATGGACCGGTGGTATGCCCCGCTCGCCGGTACTGCGACAAGGTCTCCGGGCCGGACGTCGGCCGGCAGCGCCACGTCATGGGCAATCACGTCACCGGACTCGCAGTGCTTGCCGACCAGCGTGACCACGTGCGGCACGGCCGTGCTGTGCCGGGAAACCAGGCGCACAGCGTAACGCGCATCATACAGTGCGGTGCGAATGTTGTCGCTCATACCACCGTCAACGCTGACATAGGTGCGCAACCCGGGCAGTTCCTTGACCGTCCCGACCTCATACAGCGTGATCGCACTCGGACCGCTGATGGCCCGACCCGGTTCGACCGCCAGCCTCGGGACGGCGAGCCCGGCCGCGGCACACTCCTTGCCGACGATCGTGCGGAGCCGGTCGGCGACGTCCGCGACATCGAGTGGCGCGTCCTCGCCGGTGTAGGCGATCCCCAGGCCGCCGCCGAGATCGAGCTCGGGCAGTTCGACACCGTGGGCATCGCGCACAGCGGCCAGCAGCCCCACCATACGATGGGCGGCAAGCCCGAAACCGGCGGTGTCGAATATCTGCGAACCGATGTGCGCATGCGTCCCGACGAGCTCAAGATGGTCGGACACAGCCAGCACCCGTCGGATCGCCTCGGCCGCCGCGCCGCTGGCCAGCGAGAAGCCGAACTTCTGGTCCTCCTGCCCGGTGGCCACATAGTGGTGGGTGTGGGCCTCCACTCCTGGAGTGACCCGGACGAACACCCGCTGACGCACGCCGGCCTGCGCGGCCACCGCGGCCAGCCGGGAGATCTCGACGAACGAGTCGACGACGATCCGCCCGACGCCGTAGGCGACCGCCCGCCGCAGCTCGGCTGTGGACTTGTTGTTGCCGTGGAAGAGCAGCCGCTCGGGCGGAAAACCCACCGCCTCCGCAACGCCAAGCTCACCGCCCGTGCAGACGTCCAGCGAAAGCCCTTCGGCGGCGACCCATCGGGCTATCGCACGCGACAGCAGCGCCTTGCCGGCGTAGTAGACGTCGCCGTCTGCGAAGGCCGACCGCCATGCCCGGCAGCGTGCCCGAAAGTCGTCGGCGTCCAGGATGTAGGCGGGCGTGGCGAACTCGGCCGCGAGCGCGTCAACCCGCAGGCCGCCGACCCGCAGCACGCCGTCGGCGTCCACGGCGGCGGACGCCGGCCACAGCCCGTCCTCCAGCTGATGCTGGCCATGGGCGGGAGAAACCTCGTCACGCACAACAGTCACATCCTCGTCGGAGCTGACACGCCCAGCAGCCACAGGCCATTCGCGAGGACAATCCTGGTCGCGTCGGCGAGGAGTAGCCGTGCTCCGCTGCGCGCGCCCGCGTGCTCGTCCCCCTGTGGCAGTACCCGGCAGACGTCGTGGAAACGGTGCCAGGTGGCGGCGACTTCCTCGAGGTAACGCGCCACCCGGTACGGCGCCCTGCGTTCGGCCGCGGTCTGCACGATCCTGGGCAGTTCGCCGAGCGCCAGCAGCAGATCACCCTCGCGCGGATGGGTCAGCAACGACACCTCGGCGCCCTCGACATCCAAGGAGAGGCCCAGCTCCCCGGCGTTGCGCAGCAGGGCGCAGATCCGGGCATGGGCGTAGCGGACGTGGAAGACCGGGTTGTCGGTCGTCTGCCTGGCAAGGAGGTCCAGGTCGAGGGCGAGGGCGCGGTTGAGGGGAACACGAAGGAGCGAGTAGCGGGCGGCGTCCGCGCCGACGGCGTCCACCAGATCACCGATCGTGAGAAAAGCCCCGACCTGCATCGGGGTCGCCACCGGCTCACCGCCGCGGGTGAGCGACACCGACGCCCCGACCATCGCCTCGTCGCAACGGTCAGGCGGCTGCGGATGGCGAACCGCGGCGAGCAGCGTGGCCGATACGTCCGCCACCGCCGCCCGGCGCGCCGACGCAAGATTCGCCGTTGCAGGAGTCGCCGTTGCAAGGGCTGCCCGGCCATTCGCAGCCGATGCACGGCCATAGTCACCACCCGTCCGCACGATGGTGCGGGCGATCTCCCCGACAGCCCCGCCGGCCAATCGGATGTTGAGGAAGCCGGACCCGGCCACGTCCACACCGGCCACGGCCCGCTCCAGGCGCAGCCGACCCGCGACCGCCTCGGCGACCTCGCGCGGTGGGCGCCGCGCCGAGCCGGCAAGGCGCAGCGCGATCGGCGTGGCATAGTCACCATGATCGAAAAATCTGGACCGCTCGACGGTCACCGCCGCGGGAATCACCACGTCAAGCTCACCGTCCGCGATCAGCTGCCCGACGATACCCCGCAGGGTTTCCGCGAGGTCGTCGGGGGTCATGGCGCGATGCTATCGGTGTGGGGCGAGCGAACCGTCGCCACCGATCACCGCAGTGTCGACAACGGACGGCCGGTAGCACAACGGCTGACATCTCAGACGGTCTGACCATGACCGGCCAGGCGACGCACAACCCCGATCAACTCGTCCGGGTCGAACGGCTTGGTGAGGTAGTAGTCGACGCCGAGGCGGTCCCCACGCCTAAGATCGGCGGCCTGCGCGCGGGCCGACAACAGAATCACCCGGATATCCGCGGTCTCCGGGTCGTCACGCAGGCGGGCGACCACGTCCCAGCCGTCGAGGTGGGGCATCATGACGTCCAATGTGATCACATGCGGTGCGACGTCCCGCACCCGCTCGAGGCAGTCCAACCCGTCGATCGCGGTATGCACCTCGAAGCCCTCCAGCTCCAGGTTGACCACCACGAGCTGACGGATCACCGCGTCGTCGTCGACGACGAGGACGCGTGGGGGGTCGCAGTACACATCGGGAGCTTACGGCGAGCCGGCCGCATGACCACCGCCACGGCCCTGGTACGGTATGACTGCTTGCCCTGAAGCCCCCGTAGCTCAGGGGATAGAGCACCGCCCTCCGGAGGCGGGTGCGCAGGTTCGAATCCTGCCGGGGGCACGTTGCTTGACCAACGGGAAGAAGTTCCAGACCAGGACAAACCGGTTGGAACCCCTTCGCCAGAGGTTCGGTGGGCTTCGGCTGGCACCGGCCCGTCACGGCGGTCCACGCCAAATCGGCGCCCAAGCCCTCGCCCGATGATCAACACTCGCCGGCCAGAGGGACCGACAGGTGAGGAAGTCGGCCCCGTAGGTGACCGCGTACCTGGTCACCGGGCAAGGCGTCCCTGCCGGGAGTAGTCCTCGCCGATCTGCCGCAGCCTGTCCATCATCCGAGCCGACGGCTGTGGCTGACTCTGCGGCAGAAGAGCTGCCACGTAAGGGATGTCCTCGCCCTCGTTCACGAGCTGCCATCCGGGCTCGCGGTGGGACCGTTCGCTGGCATCCGTGTTGGTGTGGCCGCGAAGCAGGTTGATCGCATCCTGAACGGCCTTCAGTTCGGTAGCACTGAACAGCTCACGGCGGGCGGGCCGGGTCGGGCGAAGGCGGTGCTGCTCGTGGCCCAGGACCCGCTCCATAATCAGCACCGCGTCGCCGGTGTCGATCAGATGGTCTCGGATCGCCTTGAGGCGCCGCGGCGCCGGGCCTCGCTCAAGCTTGCGGTAGCGGACTCCCGTGATCGGACGGCCCGTCTCGCGGACGTGCGCGAACTCGGCGAAGTACAGGACCTTGTTGGCCTTGGTGGCACCCCCGTAGGGGTCGTCCGCCAGCTCTTCGGCGACCAGTAGTAGCAACTCGGTGAACTTGGCCTCGTTCGGCTGTACGTCGAGGTCGTCGCGTTGGAGGCTGTCCTTGACACTGCGCTCGTGCGCGTCCATGGCGCAGCCCTCCCTCTTCGTGATCTTGCCACCGTACGGGCCGGCGCAAGCATTGCGTAACGGCGTGCCCGTCGGAAGATCCGGGACAGCTCGAATTCTAGTCGAACTTCTGTTCGATTTCAAACCGTGGGCCTGGGTCCAGCGTGGACTCTTCGCGCTCACCATTACCACACTGGACGATCACCGCTTGCCCAATGATTGCGACAGGTAACCAACTGGATCGAATGGGCCTTGGCGCTCCCAGCCGCGGCAGCCCCACGTGGAGTGCCCTGCGCGGGACGTCGGTCCGCACCAAGGCCCTCGTGCCAACTTTCCCTACTTGTTTTTTTCGACGTTGCGTTTCTTTCGAATTGTGGAATGGTAGAGGCATGGCAGGCTCCATGGTCGAACCACTTCGAAGCCAGACGTTCCTTCCTCCGGACGACGTCGGCGAGGTCCGCCGTGTCGTCGCCGCGCTGGACCCAGCCGCGCGGGGACCGGTCTGCGGAAGTCTGGCCCTCAGCAGCCGTGACCACCGAGCCCACGACGTCGATGTCACAGGGACGGCAGACAAACACCCGGCCCGGCTCGTCGCACCGGACGGCCAGGCGGTGGACCTACCGCCCGCCATATTCGCCGTCCTCGGCGCGGTGGCCCGCGCCATGCTTGCCGGACGCGCCGTCACCATCAGCCCGACCTCCCGCCGTCTGACCACCCAGGAAGCCGCCGACCTACTCGGCGTAAGCCGACCCACGCTCGTCAAGATCCTCGACGAAGGCGAGATCCCCTACGAACGGCCCGGACGGCACCGTCGTATCCGCCTCGACGACGTCCTGCGCTACCAGCAGGAACGACAAGCCGGACGCCGAACCACACTGCGCGCACTGACCCGCACTGCACAGGAGCTCGGTCTCTACGACACGCCCGCCACCGACTACAATGACGTGCTGCAGCGAGCACGCCATGGCCGCGACTGACCACACGTGTACGTCGCCCTCCTCGACGCGGCCTGCCTCGTCCCCGCCGTCCTCGTAGCGGAGCGCGAGAGCAGCGACCTCGGTGGGGTGGGCCGCACCCCGGACCGGGCCGGCCTTTTCTCCAGCTGGCACAGGCGCGGCCCGGTCATAGGGGCCCGGCCGTCCTCGTCGTAGCCGGTTCGCGCGGCGACGTCGTTGACCTGTCGCGCGGCTTGATTCAGCGTCCAGCCATGGACGTGCCGCCACGCCGTACGAGGCCGAAACCGGTAACGCCTCGTGAACTCAGCGGCGATCTCACCGTGCCCCATCCCCAGAGCCCGCATACGGGAACGCAGATCGTCCTGTTCCTCCCGCAGGCTCATCCGTGCCGTCGCCATCTCCACCCATCAGTTCTTGGTCCGCAGCGCACCGCTATCGGCGCAGACTAGGACTCCTGGTGACGCTGTCTATGCGTGTTGCGTATGCCTGCTATGCGATCTCTGGCATGGCCACCTCCCCCGTGTAGGACCGACGCTCGAGGTGCTTCAGACCTGTGCCTGTCGTCCCGGACGGCTTCCTGACCGCCGCCCGGGTCCAGTAGCCGCAAGCGCCGGATTGGCCAACCGGTGTGACTTCTGGCAGTCCGTCCGCGACCCACGCGAGGTCGTGCTCCACCAGCACGGGTGCCCGCGCGGGCACCTGATTCGTGGCTCCAGGACCGCGGCGGACCGTGAGCGGCGCGCCAGCGGCCGGAGCACCTCCGGGGGGACATCCAGTTCGGCCCACATCAGGGTCCCGCCGGCTCGTCGCGGGTGCAGGTGTCCCCAGCGGACCTGGATGTCATGGCCAGCAAGCTCTCCGGCCCGCTGATGGGACCAGCCGCTGGAACTGTCGACTCTCACACCGCCCGGACCCTCACCGAGCTCGGCGACCATCCCGGCACCGAGCTGAGGCACCGGGCCGCGTTCACCTCTTGGGACCAGAAGGCGTTCCCGCGTGTCCACCTGCTCACCCACATGGATCTTGGCGACTGCCTGGCCGCCCAAGCACGCGCCGACGAGGCCATCGCGGCCTGGAGCAATGCACTGGACCTGGCCGAAGGCATGGCCTCGGCGCGCACCCGATCAGCGCTCACCTCCATCGGCCCCACGCTCGCCCTGTACCAGCGCCGCAAGGTCCCGGGCGCCGCCCGGCTCGCGCAGCGGATCCGGCACGCGCCCATCTGAATAGGATCGTGCCGTGAACGACACCGCCCTACCGCCGGCGCTGGACTCCCATACGCTGCTCGTTGCTGCCGTCATCGTCCACGATCAGACAACCGACCGGGTCCTGCTCCTTCAGCGCGCACCCCACGCCAAATTTGCCGCAGGGCACTGGGACCTGCCCGTCGGGAAAGCCGACAAAGGCGAACTCATCACCACCACCGCCACCCGGGAATTGAAAGAGGAAACCCACCTGATCGTCGAGGCCGCCGATCTCACCGTCGCGGGCATCATCCACAGTTCCTGGGGCGTCGAAGGCCCCAACGGGTTCCTCACCGTCGTCTTCGCCACCCACACCTGGACCGGCGAAGCAACCAACGCCGAACCCTACAAGCATTCCCAAATCGCCTGGACTCCCGCCGACCGCATCCCCGCCCAGTTCGTGTCCACGACCCGCGCAGCCCTGGTCAACTACCTTACGAAAGGACCCATGGTTTCCAGCGACGGCTTCTGAGCCAGGGGCGAAAAGTCCTAGCTCTCGTCGCCGCGAATGGCTCCTACCGCCGCGCAGGGCTTGAATTCCGAATTCCGCAAAAAAGCGCTGGAGCAGCGCGCGACCCCGTCGCCAAGGGCGGCCCGCTCGGCGGCAGATCTCTCCCGATCACATCCACACCTATTCCCAGCGCGTCAGCGGGCCCTTCGTCCTGCTCCACTCTCATCTGAGTGGCGATCAGGCAGGTCCCTGCGGCTGCTGCCCACCTGGGACCAGGCCGCCGATGCCGTGATCACACCCGCCCCTCGCGGTGAAGCCGCCGGACGACTCTGGGACGGCCTGGTCATGGTCGCCGGGACGGACGGCTTCTTCGGTGCCATCGCGGGCCGATAGCCGGACCGCGATGAACTTGTCCGATACGCGACGGCTGGCACGCACGGCATTTGTCACCAGCTCGGCGATCTCGACGGCCTGCGTGTCTACCGACCACGCGCGTAGGGACCTTACGGCTTCCGCGCGTATGTCGGAGACAGCCGCGACGGTGGGCGTCACCCAAGCCACGGCGGCGCGACCGATCGCGGACTGGCCGGGTGTCGCGCGGAAGCCCGTGTTCGATTGTCTTGAACGCCGCCCGACCAAGCGATCAAACCGCGGCGGGTACCTGTTCAGCCACCCGGACGAGAACCCGACTGTCGCGCTTGTCGACCGCAAGCAGCACGCCCGACACCTCCGGACGTCCGGCGTCAGCCGGGTATGCCTCGATCCACAACTGGACACCCTGCCCGCCATCACGGTCCCAGTCGCGGACCCGCTCGGCGAGCCGGGCCGCCAGATCGGCGCCCCGCGGGCCGTAGCCGCAGGCACCGACCTCGTAGCTCGGCATCGCGGCGTCGTCGGTCGGACTCGGCCGCGTCGTGAGATACGCCAGCGACTCGCCCTCGACGACACCCATGCTTCCCCACGGACCCTTCGCCGCCATCAGCCGGCCGTCCTCGACCGCGGCCCGCGAAACCAGGAGCCGGCAGAAGCCGTCCAGCGTGGCCAGCCAGAAATCGAGATGCTCTGTCCAGCCCCACGGGACCGCGACTCCGGTCCAGCACACAGCCACAGGATGATCCAACGCGCCTCGCAGCGCCGACGCATCCACCTGGCGATCGTCATCCAGCCGGACCACCAGGTCCGGGCCCGCGCCGACCCGGATATTCTGCTCGCGAACCGCGCCGACGCCACGCATCGGCATGAACCCGTCCTCCACGACCGACCGGCTACGCAGAACCGCTCCGGCGCGCTCGAAGACAACCGTCCGGGTCAGCCCGAGTATCCGCAGCGGCACCACCAAACGTCCGTCCTCGGCCAACTGTTCCCACCAAGCCTGCGGGATATCCCAGGCACCCGCGGTGACCACGATCCGGTCGAACGTCGGCCGTCCAGGCGCGCCGATCATGCCGTCTCCGTGCACCACCGTCACGGCCGCACCCAAGCTGCTCAGCGCGGCGCGCGCCGCGGACGCCACGGCCTCGTCGTACTCGATCGTCGTCACGGAACCAGCCGGGCCAACCAGCTGGGCGAGCAACGCCGCGTTGTACCCCGTCCCAGCACCGATCTCAAGCACCCGATGCCCCGGATGAACGTCGAGATCCTCCAGCATCCCGGCGACCGTGCCAGGCGCGGACGCGGAACTGACCGGAACCCCATCACCGTCGCGATGGGTCACCACCGGGTCCGGCCCATAAGCACGCTCCAGCGAGACTTCGGGCACGAACACATGCCTCGGCACCGCCCGCATCGCCGCGTCCACCCGGCCACTCAGCGCCGCGCCCGACGGCCGCACGCCGTCGACCATCGCGTTCCTGAGCTCATCCGCTGTCACGGTCCCCGCCTCCAGACTCACCACTTCAGTGTAGTTCGACCGTCGCTGACCGCTCCGGTCGCCTCGCCCGCGCACGCACCCGGTGCCGGCGTCGTGGCGGGTTCGCCGAGACCAGCTACGAGCGGTGGAATCGGTGTCCGGTAGAACACCTTGCCGTCATGTCTTTGCGCACCCAAAGCGTCGTAAAAGCTCTGAGCTTCGGTGTTCTCCTGATCCGTGGTCCACTCCAGGCGGCTACAACCTTGCTCTTCGGCGATGGTCCGCAGGTGCTCCATGAGCATCCGCCCGACCCCGCGCCGCCGGGCGGCAGCGGAGACATACAGCTCCTTGAGAAACCGCGGCGACCTCGCGGCCCAGCACTTCGTCCAGGCATTCGGCCTGGCCACCGCGGCCGGCGACCAGGCGCTGACCGCGCAAGCGCTCGTCAGCCAGAGTCAACTAGCCTTGGAAAATGACCATCCTCACGACGCCGTCCGGCTCGCATTGGCGGGCCTCGCGCTGGTGCCGGACGACCCACAGTACGGGGCACTGCGTAGCCGGCTGCATGCCATGACGGCCCGAGGGACCGCTCTGGCTGGTGCATCGGCCACGTGTCTGGCCGCGCTGCGGGACGCCGAACGAGAACTGGCTCACGCGGTGCCCACCGGCAACGAATGGCTCAGCCCGTTCGACGAAGCATCGCTCGCCGCCGAAGCCTCCATCTGCTTGCGCGACCTGCACGACTGGAGCGCGGCCGAACGCCAGGCGCTGCGGGTCCTGGAGCTGCGCACACCAGACCGGACCCGAAGCCGAGCGTTCACCAACCTCACCCTCGCGACTGTGCACCTCGGGCGCGGCGATCTCGACGCGACCTGCGAGGCCGGCACCCGGGTGCTCGACGCCGCCAGTCAGCTGGACTCCGACCGTGTCGTCGGCCAGCTACGGGCACTCGGCCGCCGACTCGAACCGCACCTCGGCCTACCAGTCGTCAACGAGTTCCTCGGTCGCGTCGCCACCACCCTGCCCGCCCGAACCGCCGAGGCGTCATGAGCACCGAACAGGAGTGGGAGGCCAGCTACCGCGACCGGGACGCCGGCGAGTTTGCCCACCCCGCCGATGGCAACGCCCGGCAAGCCCGCAAACGAGTCTCGGCCGACGCCGTCATCCGCGATGAAACCGGACGTCTCCTGCTGGTCGACCCGACCTACAAGCCTGACTGGGACCTACCCGGCGGCATGGCCGAAGCGAACGAACCACCCCGCGATGCCCTCCGCCGCGAGCTGAAAGAAGAACTAAACCTCGGCATACCCGTCGGCGAGCTGCTGTGCGTGGACTGGGTCTCCCCACACGGCCCCTGGGACGATCTGCTGGCCTTCGTCTTCGACGGCGGCACACTGCCAGCCGACCGAGCCCGTGCGCTGCATTCCGTCGACCCAGAGCTAGCCGCCGTCCGCTTCTGGCCACCGACCGAGGCCGCGCGGCTGCTGCGCCCCTACGTGTGGCGCCGAACCCAAGCCGCCCTCACCGCACTCGAACGCGGCACAGCCAGGTACCTCCAAGACGGCCGCTAGCACGCTCCCTCACCAGGGACCGGACCCCCAGGGAAGGATGAGCCGCTCCATGCCCCAGCTCGACGACGGCCACGACCGCTATGACGGCAAGGGTGGCTCCCATCCATGAAGCGGCGAGCCGTCTGACCTGAGCGGACGCACCGGAGAAAGATCGTCACCAAACATGTGTACGGTTTTCAAGGTCGACCACCTCGGATGTCCGGCCGGTCTCGGCGGATAAGAGCGCCCGGCAATAGGGGTCACCAGTCGGCGGGGGTGCCGAAGACCTGCGTCCAGTAGATGCCGTAGCTGCCACCACGGGCAAAGCCGACGCCGATCTGGGTGAACTCCCCGTTGAGGATGTTCTTGCGGTGGCCGGGGCTGTGCATCCAGCCGTCCATCACCTCAGCCGGGCTCTGCTGGCCCGCGGCGACGTTCTCACCCAACGCGCGGTAGCGGTAGCCGGCGGCGGTACCGCGGTCGGACATCGTCCGCCCATCCAGGCTGACGTGGTCCATGTAGCTGTTCGCCGCCATGTCCTCGCTGTGCCGTTGCGCGGCCAGGGTCAGGCGCGATTCGAGGGTCAACGGCCCGGCACCGACCCTGGCCCGTTCGGCGTTCACCAATGCGACCACCTCTGTGACCATGGCCGGGACCACCATGGCGGAGACAGCCTCGGCCGGTCTCGCCGGTCCCCGCGGACCCCCGGGGCGCTGGCCCGGCACCGAGACCGGCGCTGCGCCGTCGTCAGCCACGTCCACACCGAAGTCACGAGCGATCCCGGCGAGGCCGTCGGCATAGCCCTGCCCGAGCGCGCGGACCTTCCAGTCGCTGCCACGCCGGTAGATCTCGGCAAGCAGGAGCACGGTCTCGGTGCGTGGCGCAGGCGGGGTGAAGCGCACGAGCGGAGCCCCGTCGCGGCTACGGATGTCCATCACCGGCGGTGGCAGCTGGCCGAGCGCCAACGCGGTGTCGGCGGGGCTGACGACAACCACCACCCGGCTCGCCCCCGGCCGCAGCCGGCCCGGGTCGATGTCCACGGTGTCACCGTTCAGCCTCGCACCGGGCGCGGACGGCTGGTTGTAGAAGACGAAGTCCTGGTCGGTTGTGACCTTCCCGTCGGCACCCGTGATGAGGACCGAAAGATCGAAGGGACCGGGCACCCGTACCGACAGGACACCACCGGGCAACGACCGGTTGGCACCGGCGACCAGCTCGATCATCATGACTCCGGGGCGTGTCGTCGGGCGTCGTTGTGTGCCACCTGTGCGTGGCGTCACCAGATCTCGGGTGCACGTGTCGGGACCGGGACGTAAAGTTACATTCTGGCCACGCCATCGGATGTTATTGTGCCCGGCATGGCCGAGACGGTGTCCCTCCCACAGGGATCTTCCTCCTCCCCCGATACTCCCACCGCACTCGACGGGACACCGTCCAAAGCCTCGCGCCCGGTGCGGGTACCGCCCGCACCGCAGCTGCCAGCTGCCCCACCTGCGCCGGTGGCCGGCACCTCGATCGGCCGATCGATCAGACTGTTCCAGGCCTGCCGCCGCGAGCAGGTCGACCCCGCGGGCTTCTACTCGCTGCTCGCCGCGGACTCGGTGCACCAGCTCAGCCAGTTCACGTCGCTGGCCGGGTCGGTGGTACTGGACGTCGGCGGCGGCCCCGGCTATTTCCGCGCCGCCTTCCAGCGGGCGGGTGCCCGGTACTTCTGGGTCGAACCGGATATTTCAGAGATGAGCGCGGGGGGCATCGTCAAGCCGGGACGGGTACTGGGCAGCGCGCTGGACATGCCGTTCGCCACCGCATCGGTGGACATCTGCTATTCCTCGAACGTCCTTGAACACGTCCCCGACCCATGGCGGATGTGTGCGGAAATGGTGCGGGTGACCCGTCCCGGCGGTGTGGTCTTCCTGAGCTTCACCAACTGGCTGTCGCCGTGGGGTGGACACGAGACCTCGCCCTGGCACTACCTGGGTGGCCACCGGGCGGCGCTGCGGTACGAGCGCCGCACCGGTGTCGCACCCAAGAACCTCTACGGCACCAGTCTGTTCCCGGTATCGGTCGCGGACGCCCTGGCGTGGGCGAACGGCCGGTCCGACATCCAGGTCGTCGAGGCCATGCCGAGATACCTGCCGAGCTGGGCAAAGCCGATCCTTCGGATTCCCGGCGTACGGGAGGTTCTCACCTGGAACCTGGCGATGGTCTTCCGCAAGCGTTGATAATCAGCGCTGGACTGCTTGAGACGGCCCTCCGCTGCCGGCGCTGTACAGCTGTCCGACCTCGGCCACGGATAGGGCACGGTCGAAGATGTGGACCTCATCAATGGTTCCCGGCCAGAAGTCGACCGGTCCGCCGTTGTACATCGCCCTGCCGATGACCGTGTGACCGGCGGCTTTCTCCCCCAGACACACCGATGTGACCCCCGCCTTCGCCCCGTCGACGTAGAGCGTCATCGTTCCGTTCGCCGCGTCCCGCACACCCGTGAGGTGATACCACTGGCCGACCGCAGGCGTGGGGCCAAGTGCCCGGACGCCGGCGTCACCGAAGGCGAACCGGTTGTCAACCGCGGAATACTGAAGATAGAACGCGCTGTGCGGGTCACCGTCCTGGCTGACCGCCGTGGCGAACGAACCGAGCCGGTCGATCTTCACCCACGCTGACACGCTGTAGTTGCCCGTCGTATCGACGATCGAGGTACCGGTGTCGACGAACTGGTTCGAACCGTTGAACACCGGCGCCGGCCCGGCATGCCCACCCGTCCACGCCGGGCCGCCCACCAGGGTCGCCTCATGGCCACCCACCGCGTCCCTGGTAACCGTGCCGTTGCCCTCGTCGAACCGGTAGAAGCTCACACCGTCGAGCCCGGCCGTGCCCGGCGGATAGCTGATCGGCTCGTCCTCCACCGAAACCGACGCGTCGATCAGTGCGCGGTTGGCTTTCCGTACCGATGCCGCATCCGCTTTGAGAACCGCGCGATCATAGGTGTAAAGCCCGTTGATTTCGTTCTCCACATCACTGATCTGTGTATACACAGAGCCGGACAGACCACACCGTTTCTCCGTCGCCAGGAGTCTGTCGGACAACTCCACGTAACGTCGGGTGAAGGTGGCCGCATCGGGTTCGAGCTCGTTGGCAAAGGCCTTCGCCGGGTCGTAGAGATGGCCGTCGACCGTCAACCCGAGCCCACCGAACTCGCCGTCCACGCTCGCCCTTTTTCCCTGCTGGACCGGCCCGCCCGGGCCGACGTAGGTGTGGTTGTCATATACGTCGCCCTCGCCGTCATCGGGGATGGACGCGCAGCAGTTCACCCCGCTGTCCACATTGACCAGCCGGCTCGGATCCCAGGACTTGACCAGATCGGCGACGCGTTTCGGTTCGTACTCGCCCCAGCCCTCGTTGAACGGCACCCACATGACGATCGAGGGATACCCGCGGTGGGCGTCGACCAGCGCACGCAGTTCGGACTCGAACTGATATCGAGCTCCATCGGCCGGGGTTTGGCCGCCGAACATCGCGGGCATGTCCTGCCAGACGAGCAGACCAAGTCTGTCGGCCCAGTAGTACCAACGGTCGGGTTCGACCTTGGCATGCTTGCGGACCATGTTGAAGCCGAGCTGCTTGTGCGCCTCGAGGTCGGACCGAAGCGCCTCGTCGGTGGGAGCGGTATAAAGGCCATCCGGCCAGAACCCCTGGTCGAGAGTGCCGACCTGCATCACGAACCTACCGTTGAGCAGCATCCGGGTCTTGCCGTCGCGGCCGTCACCCAGAGATATCGAACGCATGCCGAAGTACGAGCCGACCTCGTCAATGGCCTTGCTTCCAACGACATCACCGCCGGCGACACCGTTACCGACGGAATCGTGACCTGCGCCGTCACCTCCACCGCTGTCATCTCCGGCGCTATGTGTTCCGGAACCGTCACCGCCGACGCTGTTACCCGGGTCGCTCAGGCGTACCTTGAGGGTGTAAAGGTATGGATCGTCGGGGGTCCACAGGTGCGGGTTGGGGACGGGCAGCCGCAGTTCGGTGCCCGGCGCGCCGGTGACCCGGCCGATCTCCTGCTCGCCGGCGTAGGCGATCGCCTCGGCGATGTAGCCCGTGGCGCCGGCGGCCACAACGGTCAACCGCAGGGCATTCTCGGGCAGATCCGGGGTGGCGTCGAGCCGGTCGACGTGCGCGGGGGCCACCGGCTCCATCCACACCGTCTGCCAGATGCCGGACGACGACGTGTAGAAGATGCCGCCGGGATCAGGGCGCTGCTTGCCGACGGCCTGGCTGGCCGCGTCGGTCTGGTCATGCACACCGACCACCAGCTCCTGCGGACCGGAGCCGGTCAGCGCGTCCGTGACGTCGATACTGAAAGCGTCGAAGCCACCCTTGTGGGTCGCGGTCAGCCGACCGTTCACATACACGGTCGCCTCGTAGTCCACGGCCTGAAAATGGAGCAGCAGACGCGCTCCCCGACCAACCTGCCAGCCATCTGGAACGGTGAAGGTACGGCGGTACCACATCCGACCGACGGGACGTTTGATTCCCGACAGGGCGGACTCCACCGGATACGGCACCAGGATCCGCTCGGCCAGATCCCGACCCACCGGCGGTGCTTCGCCCGCCGCATCGGGGCCGGCACCGGCGGCGAACTGCCACACTCCGTTGAGGTTCTGCCAGCGGGCACGGGTGAGCGCTGGTCGCGGATACTCGGGCAACGGATTGTCCGCCGACACTTTATTCGTCCACGCAGTGGTCAGCGGTGGTGTCTTGGGTGCCCAACCTGCGACCGGGCCGGGCTGGGCCGTTGCCGGCTCGGCGCTGGCCGGTGGGCTCGTTGCCTGGGCTGTCACCAACACGACGAACGCCACCACAGCGGCGACCATTCCGACCCGTCCGCGAGCATCACGTTCACGGCAATCCTGTTCGCGGACCCGCACAGTGCCCCGATCCGCCCGTCATGGGCATACGTCAATGCGGGCGGTGGTGTCACCACACCGCCCACTGCCATCAGTAGTCTTATTCGGCCGGTTATCAGGCTTTTCCCTGATAAGGACTATCGGCAAATCGGACTAATAGTACTGACGGCTACCGCGAAGATCGGCGAATGTGACGGAATCGCGGATGGTCACGGCTCAGACGAGCCGTAGCTGGTGGCCCTGATTCACCCGTTGCGGACGGGTACCCACCGGACCTGAGCGACGCTGGAGCAGGGGTTCACCGAGGACGTCCAGAAAGGGTGACGGCCGTGTCTGCGCGGCCGCCCCGCCCCGGCGACGGTGGGCCGAATGCGTGAGCACGAGCTGGCCCCGCGCCCGGGTCATGCCGACGAACAGCAGTCGGCGCTCCTCACCGTCCCCGCCGTCGTCCCCGGCACCGGGATCTTTTTCATCGGTGACTGTTGGCGATGAGGAACCTGCCCAGCGCAACGGCAGCAGGCCATCCTCACATCCGATTATGATCACAAGGCCGAATTCCAGGCCCTTGGACGCGTGCAACGTCAGCAGCGATATCCGGTCCGCGCGCGGATCAAGAGTGTCAACCTCCGCGCCGAGCGCGATCTCCGACCGGAACCGCTCCAGATCGTCCCCGCACTCGGTGGCCAGAGCCGTCAGGATGTCGAGCGCGTAGCGGATCTCAATCTCATCGTCGATCATCGACTGAGCTGCGGTCCGCAACCGTGCGAGGACGGATCGGCGCTCCGAGGAGTCACCGGTGTGCTCATCGACGAGCGCGAGCAGACGCCCGACACCCGGGGCGGCGGCAAGCCGGTTGTGGGACCGTTGCTGGAAGGGAAAGCCGTACCGGTCCAGCGCATCCATCACGGGCCGGGCCTGGCGGGCCGTGCGGTAGAGCACCGCGATGTCAGCGAAGGACAATCTGGCCTCGCCGGTTGCGTCCACACCGAGGTCGAGCGCGTGGAAGGACGTGCCTCCCAGCGCCTGTTCGATGGTGCTCACCACGACCGCGGCCTCCTCGGCCTCGCTCGCGGCCCGGTGCAGCAGCGGTCGGGGGCTCTGCGGGTGCTGCCCGACCGCTGTGAGCGTTCGGCCGGGGACGAGGGTCGCCGATTCGATCAGGCAGACGGCGGCGTCCACGATGGCCGCCGTGGAGCGGTAGTTGCGGGTGAGCGAAACCACCTGAGCGTCGGGGAAGTCGTCCCGAAAACGCAGGAAGAAGCCCACGTCGGCGCCGCGGAAGGAGTAAATGGCCTGGTCCGGGTCGCCGATCGCACACAGGTTCGCGGCGGCCCCGTCAGTCGGTTCGCCAACCCGCTCGTCAGCCATGCTCGCACCCGCCCGGCCTGTCAACATCGTCAGTAGGACGTACTGCAGCTCGTCGACATCCTGGTACTCGTCGACCCAGACGTGGCGCCACCGCGCCCGGTAGGTCTCGGCCAGGTCCGGATGTTCCCGCATGGCGATCACCGGAAGCCCGAGGAGGTCGTCGAGGTCGACCAGACCCCGTGCGCGCAGTGCCTCGTCGTACCGCTGGGCCGGACCGGCCAGCTCGTGACCGGCCGTCGCACCGCCGAGCGCGTGCGTGCGGCGGAAGCCGGCCAGCTCGCGCCGGACCCGTTCCAGGTTGCGCGCACCCGTGACCGTCCCGGCCAACGCGTCCCGCAGGATGTCGGCACGGATCGCCTCATCCGCGATCCGGACGTCCGCGCCGAGGCCGAACAGATCGTGACAGTCCCGAACGATCCGCAGGCCCAGACCGTGGAAGGTCGTGGCGAGGATACGGGGCGCCGCCGCACCAACGAGAGCGTCGAGTCGCTCCCGCAGCTCGGTCGCGGCCCGCCGGGTGAAGGTCACGGCCAGGCATTGTTCGGCCGGCACCCCCTGCTCCCGGACCCGGTGCGCGACCGAGTGGACCAAGGTCCGGGTCTTGCCGGTGCCGGGTCCGGCAATGATCAATAGCGGCCCCTGGGTGACCGCCGCCGCCGCACGCTGTTCGGCGTCGAGTCCGGCCAGAATAGACGGGCTGACAGGGCTGACAGGGTCGGTCATCGCTGCGCCCGTGTCGAGCGGGCCACAAACCGCCGCCGCCGCGGGTGCAACCGTGTCTGCCGCTGCTGCGACCGAGAATGCCAGCGCGCTGCGCCCACGGCGGGCGCCTCCCCGCCCGGTCCGGGTGCCGGCGGCCGACCCCCCGGCCGACCCCCCGACGGCTTGGCCCGGCGCGGACCTGCCCGCCCCGGTGGCGCCCGCTGCGGGAGCCAGGTCGAACAGCGTCCCCGCATCCGAGGTCAGTTCCTTCGGGTCGAACAGGCGGATGACCCCGTATTCGCCGTCATAGCCGGCGTCACGGATCACCTCCTCCCGCCGCAACCGTCGGATCGCCTCGACCAGAGCGGACGAACCGACCTCGCCGATCGCGTCGAGCGGGACCTCGCCGAGGATCGCGAGCTCCGGGCCGAGCCGAGCGGTGAGCGTTGTGACCTGCGCGGCCACCGCCTTGCTCTTCGGCCCGACCCCGAGGATCTCGCCGACGACCGCGGGCAAGGCGACCAGTGAACGCACCTCGCCCGCGGTCGACGGGCGGTGTCCCTCCTCGCGGTCGGCGAGCGCGTCCACGCGGTGCAGCACGCCGACCGTCAGTGGGCGCCCGCACTCGGGGCAGCGACCGTCGGCCTCCCGGGTCTGGCTCGGCTCGTATCGGACCCCGCATTTGCGGTGACCGTCAAGGTGGTACTTGCCCTCTTCGGGAAAGAACTCGATGGTGCCGGCGAAGCCGTCCCCATTGCGCAGCGCCGCACGCATCGCAAAGTAATCGACGTCGCAGGTGAACGCGGTCGCCTCCCGGCCGAGCATGGGCGGGGAATGCGCATCGGAATTGCTGACCAGACGGAACCGGTCGAGTCCGGACAACCGCCAGAACATCGGCGGATCCGCTGACAGGCCGGTTTCCAACGCAAAGATGTTGTCCGCGAGGTCGAGATAGCAGTCCTCGATCGCGTCGAAACCGGATTTCGATCCGAGGACGGCGAACCAGGGAGTCCACACGTGGGCCGGCACGAGGTAGCAGCCCTCCCCGGCGCCGAGGGTGATCTCCAGCAGATCACGGGAGTCCAACCCCAGGATGGGACGCCCGTCCGCAGCGAGGTTACCGATCTTCCCAAGACTCGTGGTGATCCGGCCGGCGGCGTCGGTGTCCGGAGCGTAGAGGAGATGGTGAACCTTGCGGGTCTTCTCCCCCCGCTTGTAGATCGTGGAGATCTCCGTGGACAACATGAATCGGGTTGCCGTCCGGCACGACGCAGGCAACGTCCGCAGGACGTCAGCCTCAAGGTCGGGACGCAGCCGGAACAGACCCGGCTCGGCCGGCACGAGCTTGGTGGCGATCTCCTGCGACCAGGCCGGGTGGGTGAAGTCACCGGTGCCGACCACTGCGATGCCCTTGCGCGCCGCCCACCAGGCCAGATGCTCCAGGTCGCAGTCCCGGCTGCAGGCTCTGGAGTACTTGGAGTGGATGTGCAGGTCCGCAAGAAAGCGTGAGTTCACAGACACGTATGTTGTCGTACCCCTGCGCCCGCACCCGCGGGTACCCCCACCCCACGTCGCCGACGATGGGGTCCCAGGCTCCCTGTGCTCACGGCCTCCGGGCGCGCGAGAACAACCGCGATCGCGCGCCCTTCGGCCGGGCAGGCTCCCTGCGGTCAGCCCCAGATCGCGCAGATGGGCACCGCCAGGATCTTCGAGTCAAGGGGGTAGACCGCGGGACCCGTGTGCAGGACCGCGCCGGCCACGAACCGGTCGCCGAGTTCGTCGCGCAACCAGCACAGGTGCGCGGCGTCGTGACGGCTGGGAGCCGAGTTGGCTTTGATCTCGATCGCGAGAACCTTGCCGGCGTCCAACTCCACGAGGAGGTCCACTTCCTGGCGTCCGCCCTGGGTTCGCAGGTGATAGAAGCGGTGGCGCCGCGCGGAAAGAGCAGCCTCCGGACGTAGTTGCGCGAGGACGAAAATATCGATCATGCGACCGAGAAGGTCTCCGTCGGACAGGACCGCCCGCGTCGAAAGACCGATCGAACTTCCGACGAGGCCAGTCTCGACAATGTATATTTTGGGCGTTTTAACAAGCCGGGAAATCCTGTTGGTACTCCACGCCGGAACCCGCTCTAGAATAAAGAGGCTCGTCAACAGGTTGTCGTAGGATGCCGCCGTTCTGGCGTTGACCCCGGCTGCTTCGTAAAGGCTCTTTCCAGAAGGCATTCCGGCCGTGTTGAGCGCATTCGCAACGCCGCGTCGGGATCCGCACGAAAAGCCACGGCATGTGCCGGCCGATCCAGGCTGACCATGTCCCGGCATATCTGGCGAGCGGTCGTCGTCTTTCCTGCTGCCCGCGGTCCGTTCACGAGCACGGCCGGAAAGTCCTGCACGAGTTCGCGCAACCTGCGGTCAGCGAGACGCGGATGGTAAGCCCGTTGATCAACCATACCGACCTCCGCACGCTGCTGGCGATCCGCCGGTGACACTGACCTCAAGATCGCCTGATGCAATCCTCAACCACCCGCTGGTACCAACTCTACGCACGTTCTAGTACCAATCCCAACCACAGCCGACGTGTGATGCGGGACGTGGGGCGCGCCGGGGGCGGGTGTGCCGAGGCCC
>NZ_CAUVXG010000003.1:131702-154272 GCF_963555885.1 Protofrankia sp. Cr2 | reverse complement strand
GGTGGAGCAAGGCTAACGGCGTGGGAATGCGTCGCCCGGGCCGTAGCGGACCCCGGTGCCGCCGTGGGCATCGCCAATCTTGCACAGGACACCACGGCGGCGCAGGTCGGCGAGCATGTCCCGGGCGCCGAACATGGTCACGTCGAACATCCGCTGCAGCGTACGGTTGGTGACGTACCCGTACTCACGGACATGTTCGAGCACCTTCTCGTCCGTCTGCGCGGGGCCCTGGCGGTGGTAACGAACAGCGCGCCCGAGCCCGGCGAGCGCGGCGGGGCGTAGCCGGTAGGTGGGCAACGGCCGGCCCGCCGTTCGCCTGGTCGTTTCGACCAGTTCCAAGGCGACCATGCGGGCCAGCACCTCCTGGCTTTCCGGCGCCGGGCGCTGCACCACCCGAGCCAGGGTAACCGCGTCCACCGACTGGCGGGTCCGCAGGTAGGACAGGGTCAGCAGGATTTCGACGTCCCGACCCGCCTGGGCGGGCAGCGTTGAGACGTAACCGACGAAGGCGTCGTCGCCTATGCCACCACGGACCACGGCACGGACCGAGGTACCGAGATCGGTGAACGTCGGCGGCTCCTTGCCCACCCGCAACAGCTCACGAAATGCGCGATCGACTCCTTGACCGGTGCGTTCGGCAAGCCGAAGCATTGAAAAGACCTCGGTAAGCAGCCGATTACGAGGCGTCGAAGGATAGCTGAGAACATTATCCGGCGTGATCCCGGGAAGAAATCCCCCGGGGCTTGTCACAATGAGCGCCTCCGGGGAATGCTCCACATCCACCGTGCCGTGGGTCTCATACGACCGGTGGAGGAAGGCGTTGACGACCAGCTCACGCACGGCGTTCTGCGGGTAGTCGACGAGTTGCAGTTGGATGCCGCCGGAGATGTTGAGCGGGCGGAACGCGGCATGCGCTTCGACCAGGCCGAGCATGCGCTCGATACCCGCAAGGACCGGCTGCTCCTCCCGAACCCGACTGGTCGCTTCCGAGCCGCTCGACGGCCGGTACTGAAAGGAATAACCATGTCCGGGTAGCAGTTGCCGCAGCGCATCCTGCCGGCCGAGTAGCAACAGGCCGGCATAGGTCAGCTCTCCGGCGGGGGTCAGCAATCGCAGAGCGGTCAGCACCCGCAGGTCATCCTGCCCAGCAAGATCGCCCTTGTCCGCGGCCGCGAGATAATCGCGCAACCGTCCGAGTTCGAGGTGAGACAACGCGTCGATACCATGGTAGCCACACGGCTGCGCGGACCAGTCGAGTTGACCTCTAGCGATGAGGAGATCCCGCACGGTCTCAGGCTAGTCGATCTGAGGCCTAACTGAGACCTAACTGAGAAGCCGTCACGAGTGGACGCCAATCAGTTGTTCCTCAGTTGTCATCCGTCAGGCCCGACTGGAGTGATAACTCGGTGCAACTCGGTACCGCCAGCACGCTTCGGTACGACACGGCCAGCCCTCTCGCTTCACATAACTGTGACTGACAGTAATCTCCATCAGGTGCCTCGGACTCGCGAACGCTTGCGCGCGACACGTTCCGTGCTGCTGGTCGTCTCCCTGGTGACATGGCTGATCGCCGCGCTCTCGACCACGGCGGCGGCCGCTTCCGAGCCCGCACCGGCACCGGCACCGAGGCCAGCCAGCCCGAACCTCCTCGGCGGTCCGGTGCTGGCGAGCGTCGGTGTGGTGGTCGGTTCGCGAGCGTCTTCCCCGCCCCCCGACACCACCGCCGCGAGTTGGCTCATCGCCGACGCCGACAGCGGAGCGGTCCTCGCGGCTCGAGACGCCCACGGTCCCCACCTGCCGGCGAGCACGCTCAAGATCCTAACCGCACTCGCCGTGCTGCCGCGGCTGTCGCCTGCCCAGGCGGTGACGATCAGTACTGCGGCTGCGTCGGTCGACGGAACGCGGGTGGGTCTCGTCCCGGGCATGGCCTACACGGTCGCGGAACTCGCCACGGCAATGATCGTCGCTAGCGGTAACGATGCCGCTGTCGCACTCGCCGAAGCCGCCGGCGGAACCGACGCCACGGTCGTACTGATGAACCGGACCGCGGCCGACCTGAACGCGCGCGACACAACGGCAGGGGATCCAAGCGGCCTGGACGCACCCGGGCAGACGACATCAGCATACGATCTTGCATTGCTCGGCCGGGCCGCGCTCGACAGTCCCATCGTCGGCAGGTTCCTGACCATCCCACGGGCGACCGTCCGCGGCCGGCCCGGCACATCGTTCGAAATCCAGAACCACAATGACCTGCTCGCCTCGTATCCGGGAACGATCGGCGTCAAGAACGGATACACCGCCGCGGCGGGCGCCACCTACATCGGAGCCGTCCGGCGCGGCGGTCACACGCTCATCCTCACGATGCTGCGGGCGGATCCGGCCTATACCAAGGAGGCCCGGGAACTGCTCGACTGGGGATTCGCGAACGTCGACACAATCGGTCCGGTCGGACACCTTGTCGCGACGAGCGACGACGACCGCGACGTCGCGATGGTTCCGGACGGGTCAACCGTGGACGGCCTGCGGCAGCGGGCCGCCGCCGGTGCTGAATCGGGAACCGGAGGTCGGCATGACAGCGGCACGCACGATTATTCTGCGAAACAGCCACAACGGCGGGATATCGGCGACCACCCGATAGGTCCGGTCACGTGGATCGCCGTTGTGGTCACGCTGCTGGTTGGACTATTCGCGCTGAGTCGACGACTTATACGTCGCCACCTTGTTCCCAACATTGACGCGTTCCCGAACATGGACGCACTGCCCGGCATGGCAGCCCGACCACCCATCCACGCAGCCCACGTCTTGAGCTCGGGAAACGCCTCCACATCCCGCGTCCGGCTCGTGCCTCATCGACGAGGTGGCGGCGAGGACGGAACCCCGGCACCCGGGCTGCGTATCGAGCCCGGTGACAGCTCGGCATCAGCTGCCTTCCCGGCCGGCACAGCGGTACCAGCCGGCACAGCGGTACCCGACGGTGCGACATCGGACGAGTAGGGCGCGGTCACCGTCCACGCCGCGACCAGCAACGTCCAGCGCATCATGATATTGATCCAGATCAACAGCCCGACGATCACCGCGAACGTCCCGTAGACGGGGTTTCTGGTGGTCATGCCGACCAGCGAGGTCGCGAGAACCTTGAGCACCTCCACCCCGATCGCGCCGCACAGCGCCCCCCGCAGCGCACGGCGGTGGTCGGTGACCCGCGGCAGCCAGACAAACAGACAGAGGAACAGTGCCACGTCCAGGGCCAACGCGACGACGACAGCGAGTATCGACGTCACCGCTGTCGCCGCAGTACTGCCAGCGAGCCCGATCCAGTGCAGAAACGTCCCCGAGACCGAGGTGGCAACGCTGGTCACCGCGATCGACGCGAAGCTGATGAGACCGAGCCCGGCAAGGACGCCGACGTCCTTCACCCGGCGGACCACGACGTTGCCGACCTCCACGTCCTGATGCCACATGATCCTGATCGCGTCCCGCAGCGCGTCGATCCATGCCAGCCCGGCCAGCAGCAGACCGACCAGGCCGATCAGACCGACACCCACCTTCGCGTTGCCGATGCTGGCGATGTCCAGCTTGTCCGCAAGTCCCGGTAGATAGTCGTTGATCTGCCTGGTCAGCGCCTGCCGGACATCTGGATAGCTGTCGACCACGAAGCCCGCGATCGAGAAGGCCAGGGCGACCAAAGGGAAGAACGAGAGGAAGGCAAAGTACGTCGCGGCAGCCGAAAGCCGGTCGCCGCCGTCCTCGGTGTACCGGTGGTAGGCGCGCAGCACATGGTCGATGAAGGGCCGCCGACGGCGCACGGCACCAGCGGCACCGGATGCCTTCCGCACTCCGGAACGGACCGCGTTGATCGGATTGTCCACCGGACCTAACTACCCATCAAGGACGTCCCTGTCACGTCCGGCGCCGACCACTAAGGCATGTCTGATGGATCTTCGATCGCATCGACCAACATCCATCAGGCGCGCCCTAGCCGCCCGCATCGGGCTCGCCACTAACCGACGGAACGGGAGAATCTTGTGAAGCAGCGACGAAGGCGGCCTGCTGGGCCAGTTCCCAGCCCTCGGGGAACTGGATCGCGACGCGCCCCAGCGTGCCGCCGTCCGTCGTCGGGAAGCAGACCCCGGACATGTACGCGGACTCGTCGCAGGCCAGGAAGAGCGCGGCGTAGGCGTTGTCGAGCAGGTTCGGGGGACGACGCAGCTTCAGGGGCATCGGGGCGTAGTCCGGGTTCCAGGGACCAGCCACCTCCTCGTAGGACCTGCCGAGCACCTCAGCGTTCAGGGGGAGCCCGAAATTCACGGACATGCCGTGCGTAGGGCAGAGCGCGTTAACCCGTATGCCGTAGCCGCCGAGGTCAAACGCGGCACCCCGGACGAGCGCGTTCACGCCGCCCTTGCTCGCGGTGTAGATCGTGAAACTCGGGTACGCCGCCAGGGACGACGCCGACGAGGTGACCACGATCGTCCCACCACCCTGGGTCTTCATCACCCGGGCCGCATGCTTGACGGAGAAGAAGACACCTTTGAGGTTGGTGTCGTGAACGTGCGTCCAGCTCTCCTCGGTGGTGTCCTCGAGCGCGACAGTGCCCTGACCCGGCACGGTGACCCCGGCATTGGCGAACATGACGTCGAGGCGGCCGAAATGCTCGACGGCGAAGGCGACTGCAGCGGCGACCTCGCTTTCCACCGTGACATCGGTCCGGACTGCCAGCGCCCGACCACCACTCTCACCGATCAGGCTCGCGACGTCCTTTGCCCGTTGTTCGATGATGTCGGTGACGACGATCGTGGCGCCTTCACGCGAGAACAGCAGGGCGCTTTCCCGTCCTAACCCGGACCCGGCGCCGGTGATGACGACGACTTTGTCTTCAAGCCTCACCTGTACTCCTCGGAAAAGTGGAAGCAATCATTCGGATAACGAGATCGCGCGCTCGGGACACGCCGCTGCCCCGTCGCGCGCCTGCTGCTCAAGGGCCGTGGGCACCACCGCGTGCCCAATATGGCAGTAGCCGGCATCGTCGAGCCCGTAGACGTCCGTCCCGTAGGCGTTGCAGCGACCGTGCCCGACGCACAACGAAGGATCAACCTGCGCCCGCATGCGATTCTCCTGGGTGTCGTGAGCGGTCAGGAACGCGCGGTAGCCCAGACCAGTGGCAGGCTGTCAAAACCGGGAGCACCGCCGCCGTGCCTGATGACCGGGCTGGCTTCGGACAGCCGGTAAGAGGGAATAACCGCGTGCCACTCCTCCAGGGCGATCACCAACTCGTGCCGAGCCAGATGGGCGCCGAGGCAGCGGTGCGGACCGGCGCCGAAGGCCATCTGACGGATGGCCTTCCGAGTGACGTCGACCTGGTCGGGAAACGGGCATTCGGCCGCGTCGCGGCTGCCGTACGCGGTGGGCACGTCGACGCTGTCGCCTGCGTGCATCCGCACCCCATGGAAGTCGATGTCCCGGGTGACGTAACGGGAAGTACTGATGAAGGAATACTGGCGCAGCAGCTCTTCCACCACGTCGGGGATCAGCGCGGGCTCCGCGGCGATCGTCTCCTGTAGCTCGGCGTGGGTCGCCAGATGGTGGAAGGCCCATCCGATCGACTCGGTGACAGTGTCCAGCCCGGCGAGGCAGAGCTGGTAGGCGGTGTCGAGGGCCTCTTCCCTGGTCAGTGGGCGTCCGAAGACACGCGCCTTCAGGACCTCGCTGAACAGGTCACCGTTGTCCTGTTCCCATCGCGCATCGACGAACCCGATGAGGTAGGCCGCGAGCGCACCCCCTGAGGCCACCCGCTGTTCGAGCGGGACTTTGCGCACCAGATCGGAGATCCACCCCTCGAGCCGTGGCCAGTCCTCCTCCGGGAGCCCGAACCAGCTCGCGAAGACCTGGGTGGGCAAGGGCAGGGCGAAGTCCCGAATGAGGTCGCAATGACCACGCTTGGCAACCCCCGCTAACAGATTGCGGGCAAAGTCGCGGGCTCCGGGCACCAGCGAGACCACCGCCCTCGGCGCGAAGTGCGGGGACAGCGCGTTGCGGAACTCCCGATGCTCGGGCGGATCCAGCTCGTCGGGGATACCCGGACGGGGCCAGAACCTGGCCGGGGGGATGCCGCCCAGGCTGTACTGGTTGGAGAACACCTCGGGATCCTGCACGATCTCGCGGATCAGCTCCGCCTTGGTCACCACCCAGTAGCCGCCGTCGGCCGGGCTCCAGAAGATCCCTTCATCGCGATACCTCATCAGGTAACCGAAGGGATCCCGTGTATACGCAGGATCGTGCTTGTAGTCGAAGTCGCGCACGAGCGCCTCCGGGACGTGCGGCGCCACCGTTGGATCCGCGATGACGTGTCGCTCCTGCACATCGGTCATGCCCTGGCCTCACTCTCATGCGGACTACCGCTCCTGCCGTGGAGATGTTGCGTACCTCACAGTGGACAAATGATCATCTAGTGTCAAGATATCGCTGCTATCTAACTTGATCGGTGGACGTCGGCCCCGGCGAACGGGCGGTCGTCGGTCATCATGGTTGGGTGACCCAGGGCTCCCGGTCCCGACGCAGCTCGGCGACTGTCCGCTCGCTGGTCCTGGGCGCCGCCCGGGAGCTCTTCGGCGAACATGGCTACGAACAGGTCAGCACCCGGGAGATCGCCGCCCGCGCCGGCGTGACCCAGGCGTTGGTGTTCCGGCACTTCGACACCAAGGCCAACCTCTTCATCGAGGCCGTCTACCGGCCGTTCTACGACTTCGTCGCCGCGTACGTGCGGCGATGGATCGAGCACGGCCACGGCACCAGGAGCGCCGAGCAGAACACCCGGGACTTCGTCGGCGGTCTCTACGTTCTGCTTATTGACAACCACAAACTGTTGCTGGCGCTACCCGGGGGGCCGAGTGGCGGTTCGCCCGAACTTCGCACCCGCGTCGGCGCGTTTCTCCAGGAGGTCTTCGACAAGCTGGAACGGGAGATCGAGGCCGAAATGGCTGTACTCGACGCCCCCGTGGTCGACGTGGCGCTGTCCGTTCGGTTCACCGTAGCGCTCGTCTACGGCGCCACCGTGTTGGACGACGTGCTGTTTCCCGCCGGCCGACAGCATCCGACCAGAGCGCGCCTCGTCGAGGAGATGGCAGGGTTCGTGATTCGCGGTGCCGGCTCCGGGAGCCCACCGACCGACCACACCGATCATGTCAACCGAGCCGTCGACTCCCCGTCGCCGGCGCCAACGGCCGCCACCACGTCGTCGGACAACGTCGGCCAGGCATCCGCCGCCCAGGAACCGAATTCACGATCGGTCAGGCCCACGCACGCACCGTCCAGTGCTGGATCAACCCAGAGAAAAGTTCCGCTCCGGCCGAAATGACCGAAAGTCTCCGGTGAATTTGCGCTGCCCGTCCAGTGCGGGTTTTTCCGGCCGCGGATCTCGAAGCCGAGTCCCCAGTCGTTCGGGTTCTGCACACCGAACCCGGGCAGTACCCCGGCGGCACCGGGAAAAGCCACCGAGGTCGCCGCCGTGAATGTCTGCGGAGCGAGCAACCGCGGCGTCAGCAGTTCGCCGGCAAAAAGGAGCAGATCGGCCAGTGTCGATGACACCGCATAAGCCGGCGAGCCCGCCAGCGCAGACGCCGTCATACCCAGCGGCCTGAACACGGCCTCGGCGAGGTAGTCACCGAAAGCGATTCCGGACGCTTTTTCCACCGTCTCCCCGAGCACGTCGAAGCCGGTGTTCGAATACACCCGCCGTGCTCCGGGCCGGGTCACCGCCCGGGTGCCGGAAAAACCCAGGCCCGACGTGTGGGCGAGGAGATGGGCCACGGTCGAACCCGGGGGACCGGCCGGATCGTCCAGGCCGATGGCACCCTCCTCCACCGCGATCAGCGCGGCGTAGGCGGAGAGCACCTTCGACACCGATGCCAACCGGAACGATCTGTCGACGACGCCGACCGACCCACGTACCGCGACGTGGCCGAAGGCGTCGCGCACCAGCACGGCAACGGCCGCGTTATCGACCGGCCAGGAATCCACCTGCATGAGGGCATCCACCTGCCGAACTGTACGAACCCGGCCGGCCGGACGCTCGCCGGGCTCGCTGAGAGACTGGGCGGATGTGGCGACACCGACACCTCCCGATGCCATGACCGCATCCGAACCCGGCGTCCCGTCGGCAGCGGCCCGTGCGGCCGCCGGTAGCGCTGGTGCCGCCGATCCGTGCGCTCCGGTCGGATTGTCCGAGGTCGCGGACCTCCTCATCCTCGGCGCCGGACCAGCGGGCTGCGCCGCGGCGCTGCGCGCACTACAGCTCCGCCCGGATGCCCGCGTGGTGCTGATGGATGCCGCGGACTTCCCCCGGGACAAGGCGTGCGGCGACGGCATAGCCCCGCACGGCCTGGACGTCCTGCGTGCTCTCGGCGTGTCCGATGCCGTGGCCGGCTACCGGTCGGTGGATCGGATGCGGCTGCGGACCCCCGGCGGCGCGGAAGTGGCCACCCCGTGCCGACGGGCGAACCACGTGGTACCCCGTACGGTCTTTGACGCGCGACTCGTCGCCGCCGCCCGCGCCCGGGGAGCCGTGCTCCTACGCCGACGCGCGCGATCCGTCGTAGCCGGCGGCAGCGTGGACGAGCCGGTGGTGGTCGTCAACGGTGACCTGCGAGCACGGGTGGTGGTCGGCGCCGACGGTGCGAATTCGACTACCCGGCGCGCCCTGGGCATCGGGCCGAACCCACCGGAGGCGCTGGCCATCGCCGTGCGGGGGTATGCCGACGCGCCGCATACCAGCGGTCCGCCCGAACAGCTCATCGAGATGACTGACGAGGGCTGGCCGGCGTATGCCTGGTCATTTCCGATCGGCGACGGCCGCGCCAACATCGGCTACGGGATGTTGCGATCGAAGCTCGCCGCGCTGCACGGCGACGCCGCGGGTCGCACCGTCCTGCACGGCACGCTGGCCCGGATGTTGCCCGACCAACCAGCGCATCCGGGGACGCTGCGCGCCCACCATCTGCCCCTGTCGACGTGGCGACCCCGTCAGCCCGATGGTCCGGTTCTGCTCGCCGGGGACGCCGCATCATTGATCAATCCGCTGACCGGCGAGGGGATCTACTATGCACTGCTGTCCGGGTCGCTGGCTGGTGCGGCCGCTGTGACCGCCACGCCGGCCCGAGCCGGCGCAGCGTACCGCAAAGCCCTTGATCGGGAGCTGGGCCGACATCTGCGGCACACCGCCCTGTTGGCCGGGCTTGCCGGCCGCCGTCGAACCCTCATGGACTCAGCCGTCCGGGCAGCACGCCACCGGACCGAACTGTACGACAACCTGGTCGAGATCGGTCTTGGGCGGGGAACCATCCCGACCGCATCGGTGGCGCGCCTTGCGCTGCGAAAGCTGGCTCTGCCCGGATAGCAGCTGCCGGGCGGGCCTGGCCTGCCGGATCGGATGCACCGATCCGGCAGGAATCCCGGCCGGCCCCAACACGGTTCCTGGCACGGTCTCTGGCGAGATTCCCAACAGGATTACAGGCTTGCCACATCCGCCTGCTTGACTCGGACGGCTTCCGCGGCGGTGACGAGCGCAGCCTTCTCCGCTGCGGACAGGTCTATTTCGACGACCTTCTTCACACCCCCGCGACCTATCTGGGCGGGCACACCCAGATAGACCCCGGAAATACCGAACTCGCCATTCACCCACGCGCACACCGGCATGACCGCGCCGGAGTCCTGCGCCACGGCCTTCACCATCCGGGCGGCGGCAGCGGACGGCGCATAGTAAGCCGACCCGGTCTTGAGGAGCGCGACCACCTCGGCACCGCCGTTGCGGGTCCGGGTGACCAGCGCATCGATCGTGTCGGCGGGCAACAACTCCGTGAGCGGCCTACCGTCCACCGTGCACTGGGACGGAACCGGCACCATGGTGTCACCGTGCGAGCCCAGGGTGAGGGTCTGCACCGACTTCACCGGTACACCCAGCTCCACCGCGACGAAGTTGGTGAAGCGTGCGGTGTCGAGCATCCCAGCCTGGCCGATGACCCTGCTCCGGGGGAACCCCAGAACGTTGGCGGCGAGCGCGGTCATCTCGTCCAACGGGTTGGAAACCACCACGACGACGGCGTCAGGCGACGATTTCGCGATGTTCTCCGAAACCTGCCGGACAATCTTCGCGTTGACCTCGATGAGGTCCATCCTGCTCATACCAGGCTTGCGGGGCAGCCCGGCGGTGATGACCACGACGTCCGAGCTCTCGGTGTCGTCGTAGTCGTTCGTTCCGATCACCGTGGTCTCGAAACCCTCGACCGGGCGCGACTGATTCAGGTCGAGGGCGATTCCCTGCGGTTTGCCCTCGATGATGTCCGTCAGCACGACCGTGTCGAAGATGTCGTACTCGGCGAGGCGCTGCGCGGTCGTGGAGCCGTAAAAACCGGCTCCGACCACAGTCACCTTCCCAGCCATCGGCTGTCAGCTCCCCAACTTCTCGATGATGGCGTCGACGTATTCCGCCGTCCCACCGCGGTGGCATCCGTACGGGTCGGCTTCAGGTCGTATGTGACACTACGCCCTTCCCGCAGGCCCGAGCAGCTGCCCGGCGGGCCGGGGGGCGCCTTGGCTCACGAGCCCCCGGCCGGCACCGCGAGCGTCACAACGATGATCGTTATTCCGAGCAGTGCGAGCGTGGTGACATCGAACACCCTGCCGCGCGCCACGAGTAACCCGACCCGCCGGGTCGGCAGAAACAGCCGTAGCAGTGCGCCGGCAAGCAGCGCCGCCCCGAGCCCGACCAGGCCCCGCCGCCAGTGACTCGCGGCCACGACCACGAGGGCGACACCGACGACGCCGAGCACGCCGGCGAAGACCGGCTCCCGCCTCGGCCACGACCACCACCGCGGCGCGGACCGACGATGTCGCAGGTTCATGGCAGCGTGGCGGACACCCGCCCGGTTCGCCGCCCGATGCTCGGTCCCCTCCCGCCCGTATACGGTTTCCAACCCGCTCACCCCGACCCTAGGTGGTCGGCGCCGGAAGTTCGTCCAGGGTCTGCCGGTGCCGACCACTAAGTTACCCGCCTGACCTGGTGCGATGCACCTGAAAAGAGCTACCGGTCAGGCACGAAAACGGTCTGCCCGCACCGGGCAAATCGCACGAGACGGCCGTATCGTCACGATCGCCGCACCGGATTCACAACCGGGACTACCCCCCGAGTGCAGGCGTCGTGCCTGACTAGGGCAGAATTCCGCCGCAAGTCCCCGGAGTGGGAGGGAGTGGGCCGTGGCAGACGAAACGCCACACAGCAAGAAACTGCAGGAACTGATGTTCCGGGCTTGGGAGACCTTCGGAGATGCCCGACATCTCGACAGCGATGACCGGGTGTTCGTCCAGGCTCTCGCGCGGCAGACGGCGGACAGGATCTCGGTCCTGTATGGCGCCAGCTGGCGGGAGGCGCTGGACTGGGTTGCGCAGCGTTATGTACCCAACGACGACGCACCCGGAGGTTCAATCCCGGCGTCATCAAACGGCACCTCAGCAAGCGCGCGGCGAGGCGCGGTGGCGGAGTCCACCACCACCTCCATCTCGTGAAACGTTGGTGCCGTTCGGCCGGACACCGATGGTCCGGACGGCACCAACGCCGAACACGCGCACCCCGACCTGATTACCACGGTGTGGTCGGGCTTCGTCGGTTTCGGGCGCCGTTTCCGGTGACAGGAGAAATGCTGGCAGCATGCACAATGCCGTTCGCATGAACAATGCCGTCAACATGCACAATCTTGTCAGGCTGCACAATGCCGTCAGTGTGCGAAGTGGCGGACGCCGGTGAAGTAGAGCGTCATCCCCGCTTCCCGCGCAGCGGCTATCACCTGGTCGTCACGCATGGATCCACCCGGTTCGACAACCGCGCGGACGCCGGCGTCGACGAGCACCTGCAGCCCGTCCGGGAAAGGGAAGTACGCGTCGCTTGCAGCCACAGCACCCCTCACCCGCTCACCGCCGCGGGCCACCGCCAGCATCGCGGCATCCACTCGATTGACCTGTCCCATTCCCACGCCGATCGTTGCGCCGCCTTGGGCTATCAGAATCGCGTTCGACTTGACTGAACGGATAGCCTTCCAAGCAAATGCAAGATCATCAATGGTCGCCTCGTCGGCGGGCGCGCCCGCTTCCAGCGTCCAACCGGCAGGGTCGTCACCAGCCGCGTCCAGAACGTCACGGGACTGCACCAGCAACCCACCGGAGATCTGGCGCATCTCAACGCCGTGCGGATCCGGCGACAGCGGGCATTCCAGCAGGCGGATCGACGGCTTGCGGGACAGGATCTCCGCAGCGCCGTCCGCATAGCCGGGTGCCACGACGACCTCGGTGAATATCTCCGCGATCTGCTCAGCCAAGGCGACGCTGACCGATCTGTTCGTCGCGATGACCCCACCGAAGGCGGACACGGGATCACATGCGTGCGCCTTGCGATGAGCCTCGGCGACATCGCCGCCGATCGCCAGGCCACAGGGATTCGCGTGCTTGACGATGGCCACGCATGGCCCGTGGAAGTCGCTCACAGCGCGCCGAGCCGCCTCGGCGTCGGTGTAGTTGTTGAACGACATCGGCTTACCGTGCAGTTGCCGGGCGCCCGCAAGCCCGGGCGCGCCGTCATCCGCCACGTACAGCGCGGCCCGCTGGTGGGGGTTCTCCCCGTAGCGCAGGACCTCCTCCCGTCGCCATACCGCGGCGACCGTTTCCGGCCAACCCGACTCGCGTGCGATCTCATCAGGCGCGAGGACCCCGGCGAACCACGACGCAACCGCGACGTCATATGCGGCGGTGTGCGCGAAAGCGCGCGCGGCAAGGCGACGCCGCGCATCGAGCTCGAAGCCGCCGGCCCGGATCGCGGCGATGAGCTCGGGGTAGTCCGCCGGCGAGACGACAACGGCCACCGACGGATGGTTCTTCGCCGCGGCACGAATCATCGCCGGCCCGCCGATGTCGATCTGTTCGACCGCCTCGTCCTCGGATGCACCGCCGGCGACCGTCTCCCGGAAGGGATAGAGGTTCGACACGACGAGGTCGAAAGGCTCGATGTCGAGTTCCGCGAGCGCCTTGGCGTGCTCGACGTTGCGTAGATCCGCGAGCAGGCCGGCATGCACCCGTGGATGCAGGGTCTTCACCCGGCCGCCGAGTACCTCGGGGAAACCGGTGAGGGTGCTCACCGGCGTCACGGCCAAGCCGTGGCGGGCGAGCACCTGCGCGGTGGACCCGGTGGAGATGACCTCCACTCCGGCGTCGGTGAACGCGGCCGCGAGTTCCGGCAAGCCAGCCTTGTCGTAGACGCTGACCAGCGCACGGTGGATGGGACGCCGGCCGGTGGCGACCAACTCGCCGACAGCGGAGGTCTGCTGACTCTGTGCGGACGTCATGTCCCCTCCTCTGACCGGACGATCCGGCCGATCGTCTCCACGTACAGAACGCGTTCCACCGCCTGGATGCGTGCACGCAGAGTTTCTTCCGTCTCGGATTCCGCCAGCACCACCGCCGCCTGCGCAAGGATCGGCCCGGTATCGACGCCCTCGTCAACCCAGTGCACCGTCACTCCGCTGACCTTGACCCCGTGCGCGAGCGCGTCGGCTACGGCGTGCGCCCCCGGGAACGCAGGCAACAGGGACGGATGGGTGTTCACCGTCCGAAAGCGCGCTATAACCTGTCTGTCCAGGATCTTCATGTAGCCGGCGAGTACCAACAGATCGGGAGCGTACACGGCGATCTTCTCCGCAGTGGCCGCGTTGAATGCTTCCCTGTCCACGGCGTCCTCCAAGCGGACGACGAACCAGGGAACGCCAGCCGCGGCCGCCCGCTCCTGCGCTCCGGTGCCGTAGCGGTCGGTGCCCACAGCAACGACTTCGGCACCAAAAGATTGGTCTTTGCATGCGTCCAGCACGGCCTGCAAGGTGGTACCCACCCCGGAGGCGAGAACAACCAGTCGTGCGGGCACGGAACTCTCCGGTACGACGGGTAGGCGGCGGCTCGCAGGTGGACGCATGACCGTTCCGACTGTACTGACGTCGGGCGACTCGCGCGCATCCACCACGTGCGTGGTCACCGGACGGCTTCGGATGCTGCCAAGCCGCCCGCGCGGGGTGCGGGAATGACCGGTGCCGCCGGCTCGGGGCACGAATCGGCCCGGTCAACGCAGTCACCCACGTCGGCTTCGTGCTCGACACACCGCCCGCCCCCACGAGACCTCCCGCAGTCGCTGTGATCATCGCCGACGATCGCGGGAACCGCCGCACGACCCGGCTGACCCGAGAGCTCGTCGCGGCCCGTGTCACGCCGGCCGAAATCCTCCCCGTCAAGAAGGTCACCAGGTCGGCAGAGGTACAGCTCAGCGAGACGCGCCAGCGTCCGGGTCGACGGTGCCCGCCCACCGCGGCCAGGCCAGATCTCCCAGTAGGAAAAGGATTTCCCCGTCTTGGGCGGGCCCTCCCCGGACCACCGCGCGTTCCATCGGCGGGCCGCCTCCTCCTGCGTCCAGCCGTGCGCGAGCCGAAAGGCGACCCGTGCGTTGAGGCGATAGCGACGCTGCCACTCCAGGGCGATGCCTCGGTAGGACCAGCCGAGTGCCCGCAGGCGCCCCGACTCGGCCCGCAGCCCGGCGGCGCTGACAGCCATGGCGACCTCCCCGTAGTCGAACTGATGTTCGTACCATAGCGAAGAGGTCGGACATTTCCTGATGCCACAGACCCTGGTCGGGTGCACGCCACGGCCCCTTATGATGTCTGTTGTCGCAACTGGGAGGACCTACCATGGTGATGCCGCAAAGCCCGCGGCCGGCGCCGTGACCGGCGGTGACCCGAGATCCGCCGGCGATCCGGACACCAACGGTGATCGCGCGGACAGGCCACGCAACAATCTTGGCCGGCTGTCCCTCGCATTCGGCCTGCTCGGTCTCGTGACCTGTTGGATCGGAATCGGCGGTCTGGCGGGCATCGCCGCTGTGATCCTCGGCATTCTCGGTCGTTCCCGCGCGCGGCGGATGCACGGTGTAGGCGGCGGCATCGCAACAGCCGGAATGGCCTTGGGCGTGCTGTCCGCCTTGATCGCACTGCTGCTTGTCGGCGGCAGCTGGACCTTCTACGAGCAACACGGCGACGACCTGCGCCGTTATCAGGACTGTCGGAAGGACCCGAACCAGGACCCGGCGGTCTGCCGGCAACGCTTCAACGACGTGATCGGAGATTCGCGCGACTCCAGCCGGTGAGACGTCCGGCCACGAACAGCAGCCGCTGCGCAGGTCGCAAGCACCGCCGCCACGCCCACCTCCGCCGTGGCGGCAAGACCGACCTGGATTCCCGGTGGGCCGAACGAAGCCAGCTCGCCCGCACCGAGCGACCCGCCGGAGGCCGCCGCGAGCGCCGCCATGGCGATCCCACACAACACCGACGCCAGTGCGACCCGTGCCAGGCATACCGGTACCGAGCAGGCTCCGTCGTCCCGTCGCACCATCCGGGCGGCAATACAGCCGGCTGTGACGGGTGCCAGCGCGAACACGAGCCAGACCGGGGCGGACGCCCCGGTTGTCGGCAGTCCGGCGAACATAGGCAGTTCCGGGACGTCGGCGAGGTGAACCCCGAAGGGCCGGACGAACCCGTGCACGCCCGTGGCGAAGCCAGGTCCCAACGCGTAAGCGGCCGCCCACACGACTACATTGGGTAGCAGGGCCACGTGTACGAAGAGCACTCCCGTACCTCCGACCTGGCCTGGGGCGAGGCGGTCAGCACTGCTAGCGATCTTCTGGATGTTCACGGCAAGGACGCCAGCGGTGATCATGGCACCCGCCGCGATGAGTACGGCGACGGCGGCGCCCGCCGCGCTGACGGTCGTGCGCACCGCCGTGGGAATCCTGGCTGTCACCCCTGGGCGCCACTGGCCACAGGTGGCGACGAGGGCACCTGCCGATGCGCCGGTCAGACTCATCGCCATCGCGCCCAGGAGCGCCGACGGTATCGACGGATGTGCAGCAGGATCATCCGCGGCGAGGGCGGTCACCACGGTGACGATCGCGTAAAACGCGACCACCATGGCTACGGGCCGGCCGACCGAAGACCGACGCGGCGTGGCCAGCCGGGCATCACGGCCTCGGACGGCGGTCAGGACATCACGCCGCCGGGGTGCCTCCCCGGATGACGACCGGCCTCGGACAAGTCTGTGACCTGCCAGCGCGGTCAGCGCGATCGGCAGCAGGGCAAGCCCGAGCGGCACCAGAGAAAGATCACCATCAGGCGTCGCAAAGCTTGTGCCGTGGGCTATCAGCCACAGATCGGCTGCCACCCGCACCGCCGCGCCGCCCCCCGCCCGCGTCCGCTGGTCCGATACCCAGAACAGTACGACCACGATCTCCGTCATGGCGAGCCCTGCGATCGGCGGCATGGCCGCCATCGCAAGATCGCCGCGTGCCGCTCGGACTGCCGTAAGGACCCGGCTGGCGCCCATCCGGAGCATGCCGGCCCGGAGCATGCCGGCCCGGAGCATGCCGGCCCGCGGAGAGGTGACACCGCGGGACGCGGCACGCAGACGAACACCCGGCGACCGGGACTGGCCGCGTGGGAACGAATTGGCCATTTTTCGACGCTCGCACGCAAACGGCACGGTCCGATGCCCAACACGCCGTAACAACGTCCGCGGATTTGAAACCAGCTCCGCAACCGGCGCTCAGCAACCGGTGCTACTGATCCCGCTGCCCGTAGGGCGGCTGTCCGAAATCGCCTTGCGGCGGCTGGGCATAACCACCCTGCGGAGGCTGGCCGTACGGGCTCTGTTGCCCGTACCCACTCTGCGGCGGTTGCTGCCCGTACCCACTCTGGGGCGGTTGCCCGTAAGCGCCAGGCTCGCCATACCCACCGGGTATCGGACGACCCGAGGCGTCGTACTGAGCCCCGGGGGCTGGGGGGAACTGCGAGCGACCGCGAGAGCCCTGCCCTGGCAGGGTGTACCCGCTCGCGAGGACGCTGAGAACCGCGCAGACCGTGATCGCCACGGACGCTATGAGCCCGAGCCACAGCCCCGCGGCACGGTCGAAGTTGTCGATACCCAGCAGCATCTTAAGCATGATCATGATCGTGCCGAGCCCTGCCAGCCCTGCGATGATCAGAACCCAGTCGACACCCACCGCCGGCAGCTGAACGCGGGTGAAGGTCCGCACCACCACCAGAGCGGCCACGAGCAGCCCGAGCTCTACGCCACCGTAGGCGAAGAACCCCACTCCCCACGCATTCTCCCCGAACCTACCGACCGAGAACCAGTCGAATAACGAGGCGATGAACAGAACGGCACCTGCGACGAGAACGCCGAGATCGTTATTTGGTACGTCGCGGCCGGCGAGACGTGGCACGGAATGACCCCACTTCATGCGATCAACGGTGACCTGATGGACCTGCCTCCACCACGTTAGCCGTTGCACCCCAGAACGCTACGCTTAGAGCACCCGGCAATTAGGAGACGCGGCGTCGCGGGGCCGGGGCACGCACCTCGCTGTGTTGTCGTCGGTCGACACCCGTGCGAACGACAAAACCGGGTGTGGCCCGCCGCCGACGCGACAGACCACACCCGGTCACGGAGTTTCAGAACGAACGCATGACGTCAGCCATCAGACGGGCGGTCTCCGACGGCGTCTTGCCTACCCGCACGCCCGCCTTCTCCAACGCTTCCTTCTTGGCCTGAGCCGTGCCGGACGATCCGGACACGATAGCCCCTGCGTGCCCCATCGTCTTACCCTCCGGCGCGGTGAAGCCCGCGACGTACCCGACGACCGGTTTGGTGATATGAGCCTCGATGTACGCGGCGGCACGCTCCTCGGCGTCACCACCGATCTCACCGATCATCACGATCGCGTCAGTGCCATCGTCGGCCTGGAACGCGTCGAGTGCGTCGATGTGGGTCGTGCCGATGACAGGGTCACCACCGATACCGACGGCGGTGGAGAAGCCGAAGTCCCGCAGCTCGTACATCATCTGGTAGGTCAACGTACCGCTCTTGCTGACCAGACCGATGCGTCCGGGTGGGGTGATGTCCGCCGGGATGATGCCGGCGTTCGACTTGCCCGGACTGATGATGCCCGGACAGTTCGGACCGATGATCCGAGTCGTGTTGCCCTTGGACTGCGCGTACGCCCAGAAGTCGGTGGTGTCATGCACCGGAACGCCTTCGGTGATGACCACGACGAGCGGGATACCCGTGTCGATCGCCTCGATCACAGCGGCCTTGGTTCCCGCGGGCGGGACGTAGACCACCGAGACGTTCGCACCGGTCTTCTCGATCGTCTCGGCCACGGTCGCGAAGACCGGAACGCCCTCGACCTCAGTGCCCGCCTTCTTGGGGTTGGTACCACCGACGATCACCGACCCCGCACGCAGCATCCGGGCGGTGTGTTTGCGTCCTTCGGAGCCGGTGATGCCCTGAACCAGGATCTTGGACGTCTCGTCCAGCCAGATTGCCATTGTCGGAAGCCTCTTCCCGTCCGCTCAGGCCGCAGCCGCGGCGAGCTGGGCGGCGAGCTTCGCCGCACCGTCCATGGTGTCCACCGGCCTGACCACGTCGAGGTTCGCCTCGGTGAGGATGCGTCGACCCTCGTCCGCGTTGTTGCCGTCCAGCCTCACGACCAGCGGCGTGGTGACATCGCCGACGATCTCGAGGGCCTGCACGATACCGTTCGCAACCGCGTCGCAGGCGGTGATCCCACCGAAGATATTCACGAACACGCTCTTGACCTCGGGGTCGGAGAGAATGATCGACAAGCCGTCCGCCATCACCTGCGCGGACGCGCCGCCGCCGATGTCGAGGAAGTTGGCGGGCCGCTGGCCACCGAACTCCTCGCCGGCGTAGGTCACGACGTCCAGGGTGGACATGACCAGGCCGGCACCGTTGCCGATGATCCCCACCTGTCCGGACAGCTTGACGTAGTTGAGGTTCTTCTCCTTGGCCCGCTGCTCAAGGGGGTCCACCGCCGCGACATCGACGAACCCGGTGTGATCGGGGTGCCGGAAGGATGCGTTCTCGTCCAGGCTGACCTTGCCGTCCAGGGCCAGCACACGGCCGTCGGCGGTCAGGATCAGCGGATTGACCTCCACCAGCGTGGCGTCGGACCGCACGAAGACGTCCCACAGCTTCACCAGGAGTTCGGTGGCGCCGTCGAGGGCTGCCTGCGGCAGCTTCGCCGCGACCGCGATCTGGCGGGCGACGGTTGCGTCCACCCCGGTCAGCGGATCGATCGGGATGCGCGCAAGCGCTTCGGGCTTGGTCGCGGCGACTTCCTCGATCTCCATCCCACCCTCGCGGGAGCACATGGCGAGGAACGTCCGATTCGCCCGGTCGAGCAGGAAGGAGGCGTAGTACTCCTCGGCGATGTCACTCGCCTGCTCCACCAGGACCGAGTGGACCGTATGACCCTTGATGTCCATCCCCAGGATGGCGGCGGCCTTGGTGGTGGCGTCAGCCGGACCGTCAGCGACCTTCACTCCGCCGGCCTTGCCCCGGCCGCCGGTCTTGACCTGCGCTTTGACGACGACGCGCCCACCGAGATCGGTGGCGATGGCGCGCGCCTCGTCGGGGGTCGTGGCGACCTTGCCGGAAGGCACGGGGACGCCGTGATCGGCGAACAACTTCTTCGCCTGATATTCGAAGAGATCCACAGTCCGTCCAGTCGGATACGAGATCGGTGGTCAGGATCGAAGGTTGAAGGTTCACGGAGAGGAGAACCGTCCCAAGCCTACTGACGTGTCCGTCGCGGCAACCGCACTGGCTGCCGCGACGGACAGTCACGTATGTCCGGGACAGCACCATCATCACCCGCATCGACCATCGGGCGCCGCACTTTGTGGCGGCCGACACCGCAATCACACCGAACGCGTCCCCGATCGTGACGATCGCAGCCTCCGCCCAGGACGCAACCGCTGCCCCCACGCGCGGATCCGCCTACCGGACACGTATCCCGGCGCCACCGATCCCGGTTTCACCGATCCCGATACTACGACGAAGACGCCACCGGGGCCGTCCAGCCAGATCACGCTGAAGATCACAGCTGGGAGCGAAAGGCGGGCGTGTGCTCCGTTACCCCGGCCCCACTCCTTGATCCACTTCTCTCTTGCCGGACGCTCTTATTGCAGGGCGCTCTCAAGGTGGTCAGAGCCCGGCTGCAACCCGGATCAGCCCCGGTGCGATCAGAGTGCGTGAACCGCTGCCACTCGCGAACGGATCCAGTCGACGATTTGACCCGTCGTCGCCCCCGGCGTAAATATCTCGGCGACCCCGAGCGCCTTGAGTTCGGGGATGTCTGCGGCCGGGATGATTCCGCCACCGGTGACCACGATATCGGTCACGCCGCGCTCCCGCAGCAGCTCCATCAACCGCGCAAACAGGGTCATATGCGCGCCTGAGAGCACCGAAAGACCGATGCAGTCGGCGTCCTCCTGAATGGCGGTCTCCACGATCTGCTCGGGCGTCTGATGCAAGCCGGTATAGATGACCTCCATACCCGCGTCCCGCAACGCGCGCGCGATCACCTTGGCACCACGATCATGGCCGTCGAGACCCGGCTTGGCAACCACAACCCGGATCCGCTCACCGTTTCCGCTCACGCCGCCTCCTTGCGATCCGTGACATCGACTTCCATGACAGGGTGCTGAGCGCGACGCCCGGCCGGCTCGCCGGCTCGCCGCCTGGATCGCCGTATGCACTCATCAACATCCGGGAGACAGACCCTAGCGGCGCACGCCCGGAGAAGCACGTCGTTGCCGGCTTGACCTGCACGGGCTCGCACCACGAGCACGGCCTGCAAGCAGCACAGCCAGCAGGGAGCACAGCCATCAGGGCCGGCATGGTCATCCGCTCACGTCCGGCGGAGAAACAGTCGACAGCCATCACGTCCGTTTGTACTCTCGGTCACAGTGGACGTCCTAGTGATCCACAATGCCTCCGGCGGCACAAGGGGTCACGCAGAGGGTGATCGGTAGATCGTTTCACGATCCGCCAACCACCGATGATCACACTGTTCCGGTTGGCCGGTTCTTCCGCGGCTATCCACGCACGGACGGGAGAAGGGGTAATCGGAAAACGTCAACTGGGCCGGACCGACACCGCGGTAGCCAGGATCGCCAGATCCTTCGGCACGACCACGGCCCGCCACGGTGCGAAAGTGACACGTGGGCTGCTCGATGTACCCGCAACGGTGCGCGGGATGGTCGTGGAAGCCACCTGGCTGGCAACCCATGTCGCCTTCTATCCGGTCGGAGTCCTCTCAGAAAAACTGCGTGAACCCGCCGACCGCTACACCCTCGAGGGACTCTCACCGCTGCGGCGCGGCCTTCTCGTCGGCGACATCGAAGCTGCGAGCACACCGATCCTGCTGGTACACGGCCTGATCGACAACAGGTCCATCTTCACCCGGCTGCACCGTTCGCTGCGCCGACGCGGCTTCGGATACGTCGCAACGGTGAACCTGCCTCTGTTCACCTCGGATATTCCGACAGCGGCCAGCCGGCTTGCCACGATGGTCGAGGCAATGTGCGAACAGACCGGCTGTGGACGCATACATATCGTCGCCCACTCGCTCGGCGGCCTCGTTGCACGCTATTATGTCCAGAAACTGGGCGGCGACACACACGTCCACACGCTCGTGACGCTGGGAACCCCACATGAAGGTACCCGTCTCGCCCGGATGGTCCCCCCGATGCTGCCGTACACCCTGCTGCGTCAGCTACGCCCCGATTCGGACGTGATCCGGGAACTGGCCGAACCGGCCGCGGGTTGCCGAACGCGTTTCCTGGCGTTTTCCGGCGATCTGGACACAGTGATCCGCCCAACCGAGTCAGCCCTTCTTCACCATCCAGACCTCAGCGTCCGCAATGTTCGCCTTCCCGGTGTCGGCCATCATTCGCTGCCGTTCAACCTCGACGTCGTCCATCAGATTGCGACCATGCTGGCCCATCTCGACGATGACGCGGAACATCCCACCGCCGGTCGGGGCGGCCAGGGCAGCCACAAAAGGAGTCAGCCAGCGACTGCGGCACGGACCGAAGCGCTGTAAGAGGGACCGGCAAGAGGGACACGGCGTCGCGGGGCCGGGTCCCATCCGACCTGATCGAATTGCGTCGCCTACGCCGGCGACGGAAAACTACCTATATTACACCTACCACTGCTACGCCTGTCTGGTCGGGGGTGGCATCAAAGTCCGGTTTAGCCGGTGTAGCGTCGTAATCGGTTTACGGGACCCCCCCTCCCGTCGCGTAGTGCTGCGACAGGAGCCTTGTCGACCAACAGGAGCGTGAGTCCGGGTTGTCGCAACCCCCCACCCACAGCTCCGCACGGCACCGCGGCCACGGTAGACCCGCCAGGCGTGGGATGGCGTTGGGCCTCGGCCGGCGGGCAGCGTCGCTGGCGCAGCTGCGCCGCACTGGCGTCGCATCGGCCGTCGTGTCCACGCTGGGCATCGCCATGGTCAACACAACGGGCATTGCGCACTCCGAACCGCCAGCCGTCGCCCACCTCGGGATTACCGGGACGGTTTCAGCAAGATCGGCCGCGGGCCCGACCGGGACCGACGACCTGAGTGACCCGA
>NZ_CAUVXG010000003.1:112887-131518 GCF_963555885.1 Protofrankia sp. Cr2 | reverse complement strand
GGCGCCGCCATGGGCACCCAGATCGTCGCCGCCCATGGCGGCACAGTCATCTATGCGGGATGGGAGTCCGGCTACGGCAACTTCGTACAGATCCTGCACGCGAACAAGATCGTAACCTGCTACGGCCACCTGTCACGCATCGACGTTCGGGTCGGCCAAGTCGTCGCCACCGGCCAACAGATCGGCTTGGAAGGTTCAACCGGTCACTCGACCGGCCCACACCTGCACTTCGAGGTCCGGCTCAATGGACAAGACGGCATCAAGGTCGATCCGCTGGCCTGGCTCGCCGAACACGGCGTGACTTATTAGAGCGCCCGGGTGACCTCCGATCCAACGACAGATCGAACGACAGATTCAGAACACGCCCCTATTGCCGGTCGTTCTAATGGCCACCGCCGACCGTCAGAGCTTTTCAACAGGGGCGTAGCGCAGGAGCAGCCGTTTGGTCCCCGTTCCGTCTCCGAAGTCGATGCTTGCCTCGAGATTGTCACCGGACCCCGCCATCGCGACGACCTGACCCATGCCAAACGTGTCATGGTTGACCCGGTCTCCCGTAGCAAGATCGGGCATCGGGCGTGGAACCGGCGCCGGACGGCGTCCGGGCAGGCCCCCGGCCTTCGCCGTCGACGACCCGGCTGATGCCGAACCCCATCCCGACGCCCTCGGCGGGGACACCGCCGCCGGGGGTCGGGTGCTGCCCTGCCAGTTGACCAGCTCCGTCGGCACCTCGTCGAGAAAACGCGACGGCGGGTTGTACGCCGGCTGACCCCAGGCGCTGCGAACCTGCGCCCGCGTCAGATACAGCAGTGCCCGGGCCCGGGTGATGCCGACATAGGCGAGGCGACGTTCCTCTTCAAGTTCGGTCGGGTTGCCGAGCGTACGGATGTGCGGAAACATTCCGTCCTCCAGTCCGGTCAGAAAGACCACCGGGAACTCCAGTCCCTTGGCGCTGTGCAGGGTCATCAACGTGACGACCCCGGTTCCGCCTTCAGCCGGATCGGGTATCTGATCGACATCGGCCACCAGGGAGACCTGCGCAAGGAAGTCTGCGAGCGAACCCGCCGGGAAGCGTTCGGTGAACTCCCGGGCCACGCTGAGGAGTTCCTGGAGGTTTTCCACCCGACCCTCGGCCTCGATGGTGTCCTGCGCAGTCAGTTCGGCGAGGTACCCGGTTCGTTCCAGGGACGCTTCCAGCACCGCGACCGGACCGGCATCCACGACCGCCCGGAGCTCGGCAAGAAGATCCACAAAACCACGGACCGCGGTTGCCGAGCGGGTGGTCAGGCCTGGGACCTCCGCCGCCCGGCTCAGGGCGTCGGCGAAAGGAATCCGCTGCTGTTCGGCAAAGGTGGCCAGAGTCGTCTCGGCGCGGTCGCCGATGCCCCGCTTGGGTACGTTGATGATGCGCCGTAGGTTCACCGTGTCCGCCGGATTGGCCAGCACCCGCAGATAGGCGAGGAGATCCCGGACCTCACGCCGCTCGTAGAAACGCACCCCGCCGACCACCCGGTAGGGCAGCCCGACCCGCATGAACAGTTCTTCAAAGACACGGCTCTGGGCATTGGTGCGGTAGAAGACTGCGACGTCACCCGGCCTGGCTGCCTCCGCGTCGGTGAGCCGATCGACCTCGGCGGCGACGAACGCGGCCTCGTCATGCTCGCTGTCGGCGACGTAACCGACGATCTTCTCGCCGTCGCCGGCGTCCGACCACAGCCGTTTGGGCTTGCGCTGCCCGTTACGAGCGATCACCGCATTGGCCGCCGACAAGATCGTCTGCGTGGAACGGTAATTCTGCTCCAGCAGGACCACTGTCGCCTCGGGGTAGTCCTGCTCGAACTCGACGATGTTGCGGATGTTCGCGCCCCGGAAGGCGTAGATCGACTGATCGGCGTCACCCACCACGCACAGCTCGGCCGGCTCTACAACATGATCGTCGGTGCCCGGACGAACCAGCTCGCCGTCCACGGTCCGGGGGGACGCGCGCCCGACCAGCTCCCGCACAAGTACGTACTGAGCATGATTGGTGTCCTGGTACTCGTCTATGAGGACGTGCCGGAACCGGCGCCGGTAGTGCTCGGCGACGTCCGGGAACGCCTGCAGCAGGTTCACAACAGTCATGATCAGATCATCGAAGTCGAACGCGTTCGCCTCGGCGAGCCGGCGCTGGTAGCTGCCGTATGCCTCGGCGGTGGCCCGCTCAAGATGATTGGCAGCCCTGTCCCGGGCGGTCTCCCAGTCGACCAGTTCGTTCTTGAGATTGCTGATCCCGGCGGCGAGTGCGCGAGGGGGATACCTCTTGGGATCAAGGTCCAGGTCGCGGGCGACCAACGCCATCAGCCGCTGCGCATCCGCCGCATCATAGATCGAGAAGCTGCTGGTGAACCCGAGACGCGTGGCTTCCGACCGCAGAATCCGCACGCAGGCCGAATGGAAGGTACTGACCCACATCGCCCGCGTCCGAGCGCCGACCAGGGCGGTGACCCGCTCCTTCATCTCGTTCGCGGCCTTGTTGGTGAATGTGATCGCAAGAATCTCACCGGCGCGGACCCCGCGCGCGGCCAGCAGGTAGGCGATCCGGTTCGTGAGCACCCGCGTCTTGCCCGACCCCGCGCCGGCAACCACGAGCAACGGTGCACCGGCATGGACGACCGCGGCCCGCTGCTGCGGGTTCAGGCCCTCCAGCAGGAGATCGGGATCGAGCTGCGGGGTCGGGCGCCCCCCGGACACACCCGGGTCAAAGCCGGCATCGGAGCCGGCATCGGAGCCGGCATGGTCGAAGTCGGCGTACGGACCACCGAAAAGGGTACTCATAGTGAATCGATCATACGTTCGACGTCCGACAGTTCTGGCAACGATGCACACTCAACACCCTACGAGGCGCCGGCTGGCCTCACGACAGGGCGTAGTGCCAGATCGGCGTCCGGCCGACTCGACGCCCGAACGATACCGGAGTCGATCAACCAGGCGCATAGGTGACCCGCTGCCAGGAACGGAAAGATCACGGACAGTCGGTTTGACGACCATCGGCATTCGCGAGCATCCTGAGAAGGTGGCGCAGCATCTTATGATCATTTTCTGGGCGCGCGAGCCCGGCTGACGATTCCAGCCCTCGGGGTCCGCGCGCCTTGCCCTCCTGCCGTTCCGGCGGGGGGCTTTTTTGTTGCCGCGGCCGCTGCGGAAGGTGGCCGCCGAGCCATCGGGAGAGCAACGATGAGCCGACCATCCGTCACCCGGGCACCAGCCACCAGCGACGACGCCGATACCGACGCCCCCTCAAGACCCGGCCCGCCGGTAGCCGCCCAGCACACCGGCGGTCGGGCCGTCGAGCCCGCCCACGTCGAGCCCGCCCACGTCGAGCCCGCCGACATCGAGCCCGCCCACGTCGAGCCCGCCGACATCGATGTCGACCGGGCCGCGGCGGTGCTGGCCGGGGTCGCCCGGCGCACGCGGGTGGTGCGCGGTACGTACCTGTCCGGGCTGACCGGCGTACCGGTCTGGCTCAAGTGCGAGCACGAACAGCGCACCGCCTCGTTCAAGGTGCGTGGCGCCTTCACCCGGATCGCCCTTGCCGACCCCGAAGTGCGTGCCCGTGGCGTGGTCGCGGCCAGCGCCGGAAACCACGCCCAGGGTGTGGCCTTTGCGGCGGCCCGCTTCGATGCCCCTGCGACGATCTTCGTTCCAGCGGAGGCGAATACGATTAAAATAGCTCGAACCCGGCGATTCGGCGCTCGCGTCGAACTCGTTTCCGGTGGGGTCGACGACGCCCTGCTTGCCGCGGAGGCAGCTGCGCACGACCTCGGCGGGCTGCTCGTACACCCCTTCGACGACCCGTTGGTGATCGCCGGCCAGGGCACGATCGGGTTCGAGTTGGTCGAGCAGCTACCCGGGCTGCGTACGGTCCTGGTCGGCATCGGCGGCGGCGGGCTGATCGCGGGCATCGCCACGGCATTGCGGCAGCGCCGGGCCGATGTGCGGGTCGTCGGTGTCCAGGCAGCGGGCGCTCCCGCCTTCGCCCGCTCCTGGCGCTGCGGGCACCGGCTGCAGGTACCTGCGAGGACAGTCGCGGACGGCATGGCTGTGCAGAGTCCGGGCGCGCTGACCCTCGCTCTCGCCTCGAATCTGGTGGATGACGTGGTGACGGTTGACGAGGAGGCATTCTGGGAGGCGATGGTGCTGCTTGCCCGTGTCGACGGCCAGATGGTCGAGCCCGCCGGCGCCGCCGGGGTTGCGGCGCTGCTACGCCATCCGGGCCTCGCGCAGGGCCCGACCGCGATCGTCCTCTCCGGCGGGAACATCGACCATGTGACTGCCTCCCGCGTGCGGGCTCTGGCGGCCGAGGCCCTGCATACGCCGGCAGCCTGAGCGCGCCGTGCCGGCCCAACCGGCCCAACCGGCTGAACCCGGACGCACCGCACTCAGCGCGCTACTCCCACTCGATGGTGCCGGGAGGCTTCGAGGTGATGTCGTACACCACCCGGTTCACCTGGGCGACCTCGTTGACCACCCGGTTGGAGATGCGTTCGAGTAGTTCGTAGGGCAACCGAGCCCAGTCGGCGGTCATCGCATCCTCGCTGGTGACCGCGCGCAGGACAACCGGGTGCCCGTACGTGCGCTCGTCCCCCTGCACCCCCACCGATCGAACATCGGCCAGCAGCACCGCGAACACCTGCCAGATCTCACGGTCCAGACCGGCGCGACGGATCTCCGCGCGCACGATCGCATCCGCGGCCCGCAGCGCCTCCAAGCGCTCCAGGGTGACCTCGCCGATGATCCGGACGGCAAGACCAGGCCCGGGGAAGGGCTGCCGCCAGACGATTTCTTCGGGCAGCCCGAGCTCCTCGCCGAGCCGCCGGACCTCATCCTTGAACAGCATGCGCAACGGCTCCACGAGGCTGAAGCGCAGATCGTCGGGAAGTCCACCCACATTGTGGTGTGACTTGATCTTCGCTGCGGTCGGTGACCCGGATTCGATGACATCCGGGTACAAGGTCCCCTGCACGAGAAACCCGATCTGAGCTCCCTCGATCTCGGCCCGCGCCTCAAGGTCGCGGGCCGCGGCCTCGAAGACCCGGATGAACTCCCGGCCGATGATCTTACGCTTGCGTTCGGGGTCGGTGACACCGGCAAGCGCGGCGGCAAAGCGATCGGCTGCCTTCACATGGACCAGCTCGACCCCGGTCGAGGCGACGAAGTCGGTCTCCACCTGTTCGGCCTCGCCCGCCCGCAACAACCCGTGATCGACGAACACGCAGGTCAACTGATCACCCACTGCCCGGTGCACGACGGCCGCGGCCACCGCCGAATCAACCCCGCCGGACAGTCCGCAGATCGCCCGGCCATCACCGACCTGAGCGCGCACCGCCGCCACCGCCTCGTCCGCGATGTTGAGCATGGTCCAGTTCGGTCGGCACCCGGCACCGGTGAACAGGAAGTGCCGCAGGATGTCCAGTCCCCAGTCGGTGTGCACGACCTCCGGGTGAAACTGGACGCCGAACAGCCGACGCTCGGTGTTCTCGAAAGCCGCGACCGGGGTCGACAGGGTGGCCGCGGTCACCACGAAGCCCGGCGGCGCAGCCGTCACCGAGTCGCCGTGGGACATCCACACCTGCTGGGCGGCCGGCAGGTCCGCGAACAGGACGCCCGATGCCACGACCGCGAGCTGGGTCGCGCCATACTCTGCGGTTCCCGTGCGCGCGACGGTCCCAGCCAGCGCATGCGCCATCACCTGATGGCCATAGCAGATGCCCAGCACGGGGATGCCGGCACGAAACAGGGCCGGATCCACCTCCAGGGCACCCGGGGAATACACCGACTTCGGTCCGCCCGACAGGATGACCGCGGCGGGACGTCGGGCGATGATCTCTTCGACCGGAAGATCCCACGGCACGATCTCCGAATACACGTGACACTCGCGCACCCGCCTGGCGATGAGCTGAGCGTACTGGGCACCGAAGTCCACCACCAGAACCCGGTCGTGGACGGAATGGGATTCCGAATCGCTACCGGTCGAACGTCCGGCGGGCTGCGGGGTTGCGGTGTTCACGGCGCCAGCCTACGAAGCCGGCAGACCGACAGGCTGGCAGACTGGCTGGCAGACCGACAGCGGCACGGGACACCACCCAGCACAGCCACATATGTCACGATCGCAACACAGACCGTGACATAAACCGTGACACGACCGTGGTGCCGCGGCAACGAGGAACCAGCGCCGGGTAGCCTGACCGATCGTAACGATCCCGGCATTCATCAGCGCCATCAAGCCGTGGCCGCCCGGCCACACATGGGTTCGGCGAGAAGTGCACCCGCCGCATCGAGCCGGAACCGGACAACAGTTCCCCGGTCTCCGGCCGCACCGAAAGAACCATGATCGAATCTCCTTTGGGTGGCTAACCTAGGGTAGGCGTCTTTCGGGCCGCCTGTCCGTACCGCTAAGGTGCCACTCGAGGGACATCCGGGCCCGATACCGAGCCATCCTGGTACGACGTGTTCCGGGAGGCTGGCGGAGAGGTTGCGAAGGTACGTGCGCAGACAACCGATAGCCAGCAAGGGCGTCGACGCGCCCGCGGCATCCCAGGCGATGTCGGAGGAACCCGCCGACGGTGGCGGGCATCGCGTCGACGCGCCCGCCATTGCGCTGCCGGCTCCCGGCGGCCTACGGCGGATAGCGGCGAACGTTGCCACTCCGTCGAACTGGCGGGTCCGGACCAAACTGATCGCGATTCTCGCCGTCCCAATGATCGCCATCCTGGTCAACGCCTCCCTGGGTGCCAATACCGTCCTCAGCAGCACGCGGGAGGTCAACCGGGTCCGAGACATGATCCAGGTCGCTCGCAGCGCCACCACCCTCGTGTTCGAGTTGGAGCGGGAACGCACCTATACGGTCGGCTATGTCGCAAGCTCGGGGCAACAGCGTTCCCTCGATGCGGTCAAAGCGGCACAAACACGGGTCGACCAGGCGGCCAAGGACTACGCGGACGCCACCAGAGGACGCCAGAACTCCTTCAACGACCAGACCCGGGCCGCAATCGAATCAACAGCCAACAGGCTTTCCCGCCGAGAGAATGTGCGCGCGACAGCACTGACCATCGTCGCGCCGAACTCCGTCGAGGTGGCCTATGCGGCTATGATCAACAGCCTTGTCAACCTGGTCGCACTCATTCCGCAGGGCCAGGACGACGGGTCCCTGCTCGCGGATGTGGTAGCCACCGACGCGATTGTCCGCTCCGGGGAACTACTGGCTGCGCAACAAGCGCTGATCTACGGCGTTCTACAGAGACACCAGTTCGACAGCAGCGACTATCGCACGTTCGTCGGGTTCGGCACCGAGCGAGAGAGCCAGATTTCTCGCTTCGAGGGCTCGGCCACCCGTCCGCAGAGCGACCTGTACCGCACAACCGTCGCCGGTCAGGACGTGTCGCAGGCCAGCGATGACACGCAGACAGTACTTACGGGACGCATCGGGCAGACTCCTGACTTGGATGCCCAGAAGTGGCTGCGGGCAACCCAGCAAACGATGGACCTCAACCGCAAAGTCACGACCTCTCTCCTCAACGACACCGACAGCCGGGGCCAAACACTTCGTTCGACTATTCAGCGCAAAGCGCTGGTGTCTGGCCTGCTCATCGTTCTCATCCTGGCCACCGCGCTCCTCGCGGCAATGGTCGTGGCCCGCTCCCTGGTGCGCCCGCTGCTCGGATTGCGTGCGGCCGCCCTCGACATCGCGGGGCACCGTCTACCCGAGGCCGTCCGCCGACTGCGCGACTCCACCGAACAGGACATCGACCCCGATATCCAGCCGGTCGGTATCGACACCGAAGAGGAGATCGGCGAAGTCGCCCGTGCGTTCGACGAAGTACACCGGGAAGCCATTCGTCTCGCCTCTGAACAGGCTGTTCTGCGAAACAACGTCAACGCGATGTTCGTCAACCTGTCCCGCCGAAGCCAGGGTCTGGTCGAGCGCCAGCTACGACTGATCGACGATCTGGAGAACCGGGAGCAGGACCCCGACCAGTTGTCCAACCTGTTCAAACTCGACCACCTCGCCACCCGTATGCGGCGGAACAACGAAAGCCTGCTGGTCCTCGCCGGCACCGACACCGCCCGCCGATGGACCCACCCCGTTCCACTCAACGAGGTCGTCCTCGCCGCCATTTCCGAGGTTGAGCAGTACACGAGGGTGAAGCAGTCGGCTGCGGCTCCAGTCTCGATCGCCGGACACGCGGTGAGCGACGTCGTTCACCTCATCGCCGAACTGCTGGAAAACGCGACCTCGTTCTCGCCACCGGCAACAGAGGTGCTGGTCACCAGCCACTCACTCGGTCCTGGCGCTGGGGCAATGATCGAAATCGAGGACCGCGGCATCGGCATGCCTGCCAAGGATCTCGAACGCATCAACGACCGCCTCGCTAATCCACCGGTCGTCGACGTGTCCGTATCCCGAACGATGGGTCTGTTCGCGGTAGGTCGGCTGGCCACCCGACATGGCATTCGGGTCCAGCTTCGGGAATCGACGTCCGGCGGCATCACCGCCGTGGTAAGGCTGCCAGCCAAGGTTGTCGCCGGTGATCCGTCGTCAACCGCCCCTGCGCGACCCACAGCCACCATCGGCGGCGGCCGCCCTTCGGCTGGCAACCGACCGGCGCTCGACAGCGGCTTTTCCCCCACCATGGCCAACAGCAGCGCCACGGCCAACGGCAGCGCCATGGCGAACGGGAGCCTGCCGTCCAAGGGCGGTGCATTCTCCAACGGTGGTTCCCACTTCAACGGGCACGCCCCGTTGAACGGCAGCGGCCCGTTGAACGGCAGCGGCCCGTTGCACGACAGCGGCCCGTTGCACGACAGCGGCCCGTTGCACGACAGCGGCCCGTTGCACGGCAGCGGCCCGGGACCCGCCGAGGCGCCACCTGGCTTCACATCCGTTCCGCCCGCAGCGACGCCGAACATGAACACAGCCCGCGGCGACCAGAGCTGGGGACGCCGTACCGGGGGGAGGGACGGTGCACCGCCCGACGGCGCGTTCAGGCAGCCGGGAGGCGATGGGTTCGCCGCCGGGTCCGGCGGCTTCGGGTCTGGCGAACTGGAGCGGGGCGGCCGGTTCGGTGGTACCGGGCCAGACGGTGTCACAATCGGCAAGCGGCCGGATGTCGGCTCCCCCTTCGGGGCCGGACCGTCGAGCAACAGTTATGAGATCCCCCGCGGGCCGGGCGCCCCACGATGGCCGAGCCCATCCGATACCGGACCGACCAGCACCGGACCCGGCGGTACCGGCCCGATCGGCATCGAACCGTTCAACACCGGACCGATCCGAACCGGTCCGATCGAGATCGAGACGTTCAACACCGGACCGATCGGCGGGGGTCTCGACCTTGAGACGTCGGGACCCACCGCTCCGGTCATCCCGGACACCGCATGGGCCGCCCCGACGACCGGTCCCGAGCCCGTGTTCGGCCGGACCGCCTCGGTGTCCGATACATACGACAATGATCGCTCGTACGATGCCACGCCCGCGAACAGCGATCCGTCTGACGATTTCGGTGCGGGCGGGAGCCAGGACCCGTCAGACGCTTCGTCCAACGTCTGGATGAGCGAGTCAGGGGAGCCGGACCGGGAGCCGGACGACGCCGACACAACTCCGATCTTCGACTCGGTGTCGGCCTGGTTCCAACGACGCTCCCCCGCATCGCCGCTCCCGACCCGCCGCGCCACGCCGCCTTCCCCGCTGCGCCGTCCAGGGCCGACGCTTCACCGTGGTCCCGCGATCCAGCGCGGCGACTCACGCCCGCCGGAGTCATCGGGCCGTCCCGGCGGACGCGGTGCCACGATCGCAGGTGGCGGCGGTGCCACGATTGCCGGTGGCGAAGGCACACGTCCCGGTCCCGCGTCGTCCTTCCTGCCCCCGGCCCCCATGCCGGCACCGGCTAGCGGCCAGGACATACCGGCCCCGGAACTCCCGGCACGCGCGGGTGCCGGGATGGGTGCTCCCGCGGCCTATTCGCCAGGGCCGATGTCGAGCCCGGTGGCCGCCGGTGCGGGTGCCGGCAATGCCACGACAGCCTCCGCCGGCGCGGACGCAATGTCATGGTCCTCCGCCGGTGACGCCGGTTGGCAGGCTGCCGAAGCGACCCGCCAACCCGTTCCCGGCGGGACGACTCGCGCTGGTCTGCCATTGCGGGTCCCGATGACCCACCTCGTGCCGGGCACCGCCGAACCCGGACCGCGGCGCCGTCCACCGGACGCACCCACCCGGTCTCCCGAAGCAGTCGGTGGCCGGCTTGCCAGCTTCTACCAAGGTGTTCGGCAAGGGCGCGACGTCATCAAGGACGCCGCCCCCACCCATCGTCGGGACGCCCAGGAGGACATGTGACGCCCATGAGCTCAGACGCACAGAACCTCAACTGGTTGATCAACAACTTCGTTGAGAGAGTACCCGGTGTCGCGCATACAGTGGTGGTCTCCGCGGATGGTCTACTCCTGGCCGTATCGGACGGATTCCCGCGCGACCGGGCGGACCAGTTGGCAGCCGTTGCCTCGGGTCTGGTGAGCCTGACCCAGGGTGCTGCTCGCGTCTTCGAAGCGGGCAACGTGACGCAGACGGTCGTCGAAATGGAGCACGGCTTTCTGTTCATCATGGCTATCAGCGACGGAGCGAGCATGGCGGTCCTTGCGGCACCATCGTGCGACATCGGACTTGTGGGGTATGAAATGGCACTGCTGGTAACCCGGGCCATGGACGTTCTGACGCCGGCCCTAAGGGCCGAGCTGCAGGGGATCCTTCCGCGGTGAACCGGCGGGAACACAGGGGGTCAGGGTGAGCATCGATCCCGAGAATGCCCCCGGACCGGTTGTCCGTCCGTATGCGATGACCGGCGGTCGGACGCGCTCACGGTACGAACTTGCCATCGAGGCGCTTGTTTTCACGACGACTCTCGGTGAAGAGCGGGTACTCGACCTTGCTCTGGAGCAACAGACAATTGCCGCCATGTGCCGGCACGTGCGATCGATTGCAGAGATCGCAGCCGGCCTGCGGGTTCCCCTCGGCGTCGCAAGGGTGTTGGTGGGCGATATGGCGGACGAAGGTTACGTCCGGGTACACCAGCAACCAGACCGCGACGAGGCGCCAGATCTCGCGCTGCTCGAAAGGGTTCTCAGTGGCCTTCGAAAACTCTGATCGCCGACGGGTCAACTCATCCGTCGCCACGACATCAGTCAAGATTGTTGTTGCCGGCGGTTTCGGTGCCGGCAAGACGACCTTCGTGGGTTCGGTATCGGAGATTGTGCCCCTGCGCACCGAGGCTGTGATGACCGAAGCCGGGGCGCATGTCGACGACCTGACCCATCTGACCGACAAGACGACGACCACCGTCGCCATGGACTTCGGCCGGGTCTCCCTGGATGATGACCTGATCCTGTATCTGTTCGGTACGCCGGGACAGTACCGTTTCTGGTTCATGTGGGACGACATCGTCCGCGGCGCGATCGGCGCCATCGTGCTGGCCGACACGCGGCGGCTAGCCGACTGTTTCGCCGCAGTCGACTACTTCGAACAGCGACAGCTGCCGTTCGTCGTCGGCGTGAACTGCTTCGACGGCGTCCTGCTGCATTCCATCGACGACGTCCGGGAAGCCCTCCAGATCAACCAGGCCGTACCGATCATCACCTGCGACGCGCGGAACCGTGACTCGACGAAGAGCGCCCTGATCTCGGTGGTCGAGCACACCATGTCCCGAGCGGTGGCGCGGGCCTGAATCCGGGTTCGCGTCCGGTCGAAGGCGACACGAGGAACTACTGGTCGAGTCGCCTTCGACCCGGAGGACGCCACCGCTGCACGCCGTCACAAAGGTGACGGCCCCGTTCCACACGGCAGTGAGCAACGCCTTCGGGAAGGCCGTCCGGACGGAACGGACAGGTGATCAGGCAATAATATGATCAATCTGACCGCCCGGTCAGCCGTACTGCTGAACCTTGTCCGACCCCGACACCATGTCACTGTTCGAGTCTTCACCGACGATGACAAGCTTGTAGCCTTTGTCCTCTTCCTGGCGCCACTGACCGCCGACCAGAGGTGTCTTCGCGACATTCTTGGGGATGTTCACCAAGCTACCGAAGGCAATCGGCCCGACGATCGTGTTCATATGCAGCTTCCCGATGGTCGCCGCGAGTGCCGCCCGATCACCGAGGGAGCCGGCCTGAACCAGCGCCTCGGTGGCAACCTCGTAGAGCCCGTGGACGAAGCCAAGGGTCTGCAGCCACGGCTTGCCGGTCTTCGCTGTGAAGTCGTCCGCGAGCACCTGGGGGGTCGCTCCCGTCAACGAACTGCGGAAACGGTGGGCGGGCGACCACCAGACCTCGGTGCCGAGGTTGTTCGCATTCGTTCCGAGGTCCAGAACCGATGCCGGGAACAGCAACGCCTTCGCCACCGTGATGATCTTCGGCTTGAAGTCCTGCTTCGCGGCCTCGCGCCAGAACAGGGCAAAGTCCGACGCCGGCAGCACGCCGGTCAGGATCTCCACTCCCCTGGTTTTGAACTGGCTCACGATGGCGGAGAAATCCGTTGTACCGGCCGGTATGGCGGGTTGGGCGACCAGCGAGTAACCACGCGCGGAAACAGCTTGCGGAAAGACGCCTGCGAACGCCCTGCCATCGGGGTCATCCGGCCACAGTGCGCCGATCTTCTTGTTGGTGCTGACCTGCGCCCACATCCCCAGGTAAACCTTGATCACATCCTCCAGACCCCAGAAGAAGTGATAGGTCCACTTGAACGGCTTCGCCGGGTCACCGCCGCGCCCGGAGAACCACGACTGCCACGGAGCCGCCGTGGAGATGCACGGTACCTCGTTCGCTTCGCACTGGTCCGCAACCGGGTTGACGGTGTCCAGCGTCGACCCGACCAGTACGACGTCCACGCCGTCGATGAAAATCAAGTCGCTGGCCGCCTGAGCCGCCCTGGTCTCGTCAGACTGGCTGTCCCGAAAAATGATGTCCACCGGGTGCGTCCGAGTACCAATGGTCAAACCACGTCGGTAGAAGGAACGCATCGCCTCGGTGACATACTTGTCTGCGACACCGAACGCGGCCAGCGCTCCGGTTTGCGGGCTCACATAGCCGATGCGGACGGATCTCGACGCAGTCGATCCGTCGGAGCCGCCACTGCATGCGGCCAGCGGTAGGGCGGCAGCCGTCATTCCGGCCAAGCCCAGCAACTTCCGGCGGTCCAGCGAACCACTCCCCCAACCATCCGGCCGGACTGGGACCACCTGAGGCAGGCGGGTCGTGGCGCAGACGCCGGAATCCGAAAGGCTGCCAGGTCGTACCGGGTCAGCGCCGGTCACACGGTCAGATCGGAGCATGGGACCTGATCCTGCCGCACCCGGGTTGAAACCTGGGCACTGGGTCCCGGTCGACCTACGGACGGGAGATCCAAGAGGGCTGTTTTGCTCCGAACCATCGTGCATTGTCACCCGATGTTCCGGGGCGCGGCCCGGCCACCTGAGCGGATGGCCCCCGGCCCTGACCCCGCCCCGGCCGCCGCCGCCGTGCGACGTGGCGGCCCGGGGCACTGGGTGTGCACAAAAAACCATGATTTCAGTTGATCGCACACCACCGGTTGCTCCCGTCCTCGAATGTCAGACCACCCACGTCCTTGCCGGCGTTACCCTCGTGTAGCCGATTGATGAACAGCGCCTTGACATCCTTGAGCGGCCCTCCGGTGAACTGAACATCGGCGAAGATCTGGGCGTCGGTACTCAGGCTGTTCTTGGCGATGGCGTAGGTGCCCTGTTGACCGTTCCACGTGTAGATACCGCGCCCGACTGGGACGACAAGCTTGTCCGCCAGCGCAGTCAGCGGTTTGAGGTCCGAGTTGTCGCTCTGATAGCAGCGGTAGGTTCCGTCGACCAGCGCCTGACCAGCGGCTGCGTCGGGGTTACTCGTCGTCGGCGTCAGCGAACCCCCAGGACGCGAGGTGGGCGCCACCGGCGTCAGAGCCTGATCCGACTCGCCCTTCCCGCCGATCAGCACGACGTACACGCCGATCGCGACGAGTGACACCAACGCGGCGACGATCAGCGGGCCCACCCACCCGTGTCGATAGCGCGCGACGAGCCCGGACGGGTAGTCGCCGTCCTCATCAACATCGTCCTCGAGATCTGCGTCAAGATCGCTATCGACGTCGTCGGCCAGATCGGCATCGAAGCCGGTCCGGCTGGTCGCGCCGGGCCGGTAGCCGGGCCGACTGTCGCCGCGCTTCGTGGCGAGAGTCGCCCGACCGTTCGAGGCCCGACGGCCTTCCTTCGCGCCCGTTCGTGGCATGCCTGCACTCGCGCCGGTCGACGACACCCGTCCAGGGGATACTCGCGGTGGCGCCGTGCCGCCACGGTCCACCTTCTTCCGAACAGTGGTGGACGGTTTCCAACCCCCGTCGTCCTCGTCACTTTCCGGCGCGGGCTCCACCCTCAGGGCCTCGGTCATCGCCGCCTCCGCTGGCGGACGGGACGGATGCGCGGGCGGCGGCACGACGTGGGACAGCGGGTCGTCGTCCCACGGGGAGAGACCGGGCGAAGGGTGCGGCACACCGGCGAAGCCCGCCTCACCAGAAGCCCGCCCGGAAGGACCGTCACGGTCCAGCTCGGGTGTGCCGATCGCATGGGTCGCTGACGCGGGCAGAGCCAGCGGCGGAGCGGACGCCGCGGACGTGGGCGGCGGGCTTAAGGGTGTCCGCGGCGGAGCAAGCGGATCGACGCCCGGTGCGGCAGGACTCCAGTGAGCCGGCGGGAGGATCGCGGCACGGCCGCCGGTATCCCGCCGTCCGCCTGCGGCCGGCGAGTGCCCCTCCGGTGGCGCGTAGACGCGCCCATCCGGGCCGGTACGACGGGGAACCTGCCGGGCGGGCGTATAACCGGAGTATCCTGTTACGCGACTTTCGACCCGATTCGCATTGCCGGTGTCGGTGGCCGGATCCACGACCGCGGCGGCATCGCGTCCATCGGAACCACCGCGCCCGGATCCTGGGTAGCCGGAAGGATGGCGGCCGGCAAGCCCATAACCGTTCGTGCCCTGGGGAGGGCTCTGGCTGTTCGACCCACCGTAGCCGCTCGCAGCACCATAGCCGTTCGACCCGCCATAGCCGTTCACCTGTTGATCACCGGCGGAACCATTCACGCCACCAACGGCTCCGACTGTCGGCGGACCTCCGGAGCCGCCGGCCCCGTACCCGCCGGATCCCCGCCCTGCAGGAGAGCCGGAGTGCCCCCCGAACCCTCGGGGGGTCTGCGAACCGGTCGTCGGATCGCCGGCCAGCCGGTCGGCGAGCACGCCGGTGGCGCTTTCCGGTGGCCGGGATGCCGGCGGACTGAATGTGCCCTGGCCAACGGCGGGGAACGACGTCGGCCGGCCGTCGGCCTGCGGCCGGTTACGACTGGCGTCGGCAGCGCTGACACCGCTGGGACGGCCGGACCCGAAGCCGCGGGGGGCTCCAGACTGGCGCTCACCTGTAGCGGGCTCCGAGCCAGCGCTCGGACCCGCAGGCGAGGGCTGCCAGGAAGGACCGTGGCCGCGCTCGGACCGCCCATTATCAACGTTACCCACCGACAGGTCCCACTGCCCGTTGCCGTGCCCGCTGGGCGCGCCCCGCCCGGGATCGACCGGGGTCCGCGAGTCGCCCGTCCACGGAATGCGATTCCTTGGATTCGGTGAGTGCTCAACAGGTGGGTACGTGGCGAAGGCTGGTCGGTCATGGGTGGAGGAGACATCGAAAGGATCGAGCGGTACCGGAGCTGGGGCCGGTCGAATGAACGAATCCGAGTCGGACCGCCCATCGGGTTCGCGGGCCGGCGCTTGGTCCGTCGGGCCGGTAATCGCCCAGGCTGACGCCGGATCAGGCTGCTGGTACGACCGCTCGCCACCTTCGCCGACCCGCTCCACCGCGAAGAAGTCGTCGGTGTGCCGTGCTGATGATCCGGATCGCTCGGGTGGCCCTGTCACGGGCCCACCCGTATCGCCGGGATCACCGGCCGCCGTCCGCGGACGCCACGTCTTGGCACCACCGTCCCAAACCCACGCGCCATCGTCGCTCAACCAGCGCCCGAAGTCGTCGGTGGGCATGTCCTGCCCCCCAGGTAAAGGGCGTATATGCCCATGAACCGCGAAAAAACGGATGGACCCAGCATACACCAGCCTTCATCATCCGACGCTCGCGCACTGGTCTGCGATCTCACGAACGACCCTGGTCGAGTCGGGGGCATTAACATTGTTGTTGAACGCGAGATACTGATCCTCCGGGTAGGTGGCTTCCAGCTTCTCCAACGTGCATGTGCAGTATGTCCGCAGTCCTCCGCTGACCTGGACGCACTCATCCAGATAGGCCGCGCGTACCGGCTCGGAGTACCGCCGGGGTGATCCCGCCGAAGGGCGCGCTGTAACCGTGGCAGGTACCTTGGCTACGGTGTTCTTGTCGTCCCAGCCAAAAGCGAGCCACCCACCGAGGCCGAGCAGAAGCGCCAGAACCGCCGCTCCGGTGACGAGCGCGGGACGCGGCAGCGATGTCACACCCCGCCGCATCGTGCCGACGTTCCCACCGACATCGCCGCTCGGCGGGTTGAATCGGGCTCGTCGGGTCCTCGCCGAGGCACGTCGCCGACGCCCCTGCGTACGCGCGCCGCCAGCCTGGATACGGCTTCGAGGCTCGAGATCCCCGACACCGTCGGCAGAGGCGTATTCGTTGCGGTCGTGTTCTGCGGGATCCCATCCGGGGACCGCCGCCTTATGATCATCCAGGCCATGCCGGACCGGGTTCCATGGCATCTCCTCGCCGCCCTGGCCCGCACCGCCCTGGCCCGCACCGCCCTGGCCTTGGCCCTGGCCCGCTGGGATGTCAGCCCCGGCGCGAGCATCGGAGTCGCCCAGGATGTCGACGCCGCCCGTGACCGCGCCAAGCCATGCTCCGGCAACCGGGTCGGGCGTCCGGACGATGTCCCAGGATCCCGTGTCGCTGTCAGGAACGCCGGCGACGCTCAGGTCGGTGCCGATCTGCCCGTCGGCACCGGGCTGTGCCCACTCGCCGGTGTCGGCCTGGCCCCCTGCGGCTGCGTCGGTGCCCGGCCATGAGCCTGCATCCCACCTACCGGTTCGGACTGGCTGCGGCCAGGTCGTGCCCGCCGCCAGACGGTCGTCGGCCACCGGCGAAGCCGCCGGGTCCCGAGGTGTCGCCGGGTCGTGATGGAGGGAAACCACGGAGAAACCGCCGGTGGACTCGACCGAGATGCCATCTGTGGCCGGACTGGCAGCATCGACGGCAACCGTGAATCCCACCGATCCGGTGGGATGCGGCACTGACGGCTGCCACGTCTGGGCGGCTTCATCCCAGACGTAGGCGCCGTCATCGCTGACCCAGCGACCGTGCTCGTCGATGCGCATGTGTCATCCTTCGGACCGAAACAGACGCCTCCAGGGTGCCATGCCGTCAGATTGTGGGGTCACCCCGGCATCCGAACCAGACCCGAAATAGCCCTTATGCCCCTATCGTCGTAAATCATCGGTCGCCGGCGCGATCGGGACCCGGGTCCGGATCCGGGTCCGCCATGCCACGCCGACAGCCCGGCACAGGACGATCGGGGACGCCGGGAAGCCGACGACGCCCGAAGACCGACGAGACCGACGAGACCGACGAGACCGGGAAGCGGACGATGCCGGGACGCTAACAAAGCGCCGAGGTGACAAGCACCTCTGCCTTCTGCAGCTCCTTCACCGTCGCATAACCGGTGGTCGCCATGGCCGTCCGCAGCGCGCCGGCCAGATTCAGTGTGCCGGGGTTGACCGCAGCCGGACCCAACAGGATCTCCCGAAGCGTTCCGATGATCGGAACACGCTCCCAGACGCCACGCGGCAACCGTGAGTGAAGAACATCCATGGACCAGTAACCGCCCCGACCGGGTGCCTCGGCCGCGGCGGCCAGCGGCGTGTCAAGCATCACGGCGTCGGCACCACAGGCGATGGCCTTGGCCATGTCACCGCCCGTCCGCATCCCACCGTGGGCGATCACATGGACGTAACGACCACCGGACTCGTCGAGGTATCGCATCCGTGCTCCGGCCGCGTCTGCGATGGCGGTAGCCATCGGGACCCCGACACCGAGCACCGCGCGGGTCGTGTCCGCGCCTCCTGGCCCGACACCTACGATCACACCGGCGGCACCGGTCCGCATCAGATGCAGGGCCGTCGAGAAGGACGCGCAGCCGCCCACCAGAACCGGCACGTCGAGTTCGCCGATGAACCGCTTGAGGTTCAACGGCTCGCCCGCCCGCGACTGGTGCTCGGCAGACACTGCCGGCGCGTGGATGACCAGCAGGTCGATACCCGCCTCGAGGAGGAACGGGAACAGTGCCGCGACCCGTTGGGGACGCAGCGCGGCAGCGGTGACGACGCCCGATTCGCGGATCTCCGTCAGACGCTTGACCACCAGCTCCGGTCGGATCGGCGCGGCATAGAGCTCGCGCAGCCGCCGGGTGGCCGCATCAGCCTCGAGCCCGGAAATCTCCGCCAGGAGCGAATCGGGCTCCTCGTGCCTGCTCCACACGCCCTCCACGTGGACGACACCGAGACCACCGAGACCGCCGACGGCCACCGCGCTTGCGGGCGA